>CAZFFB010000039.1:0-11452 GCA_964517735.1 uncultured Pseudomonas sp. | reverse complement strand
ATCCTGAGCGATGACCTGCAGCAGGTGCTGCTGCGGGTGCGGGTCGAGCAGGCCGGCGAAGCGATTGCCCGTGCCGGCAGCCGCTTCTGGGTGGTGCGTCCGCAGCTTGGCCTGGTGCGCAGCGAGCATCTCGACACCCTGGTCAGCGGTCCTTATCTGGAAGTGCAACCGGCGGAGCGGCCCGGCCCGCTGCAGACCCGCTTCAGCGTGCAGGACAGAGCCCCACCTGCTGCGCTGCGTGAAGCCGGGCTGCCGCTGGTGCTCAGTACGCCGCGGCGCGGCTCCCTCAAAGCCGGTGTGGCGGTGACCTATCGGGAAATGCCGGTAGGCAAGGTGGTACGGGTCGAGCTGGGGCCACGTGCCGACCGTGTGCTGGTGCACATCCTCATCGAACCGCGCTACGCACCGCTGGTGCGCGGTGGCAGCCGCTTCTGGAACGCCAGCGGTGTTGGTGTCGAGGTCGGCCTGCTCAAGGGTGCGCAGATCCGCACCGAATCCCTCGAGGCCCTGCTGGAAGGGGGCATTGCCTTTGCCACGCCCGATGAGGTGCGCCCGGTGCAGCCTGGGCAGACCTTCGCGCTGTTCGAGAAGCCGCAGGCTGAATGGCTGGAATGGGCACCGAAAATCACCCTGCAGCCTTGATGTGCAGAAAGGGCGGCTTTTCCGCGCCGGCGATTCGCGCCACAATCGCGCCCCTGTCAACCAGGAGTGCGTGATGAACGCGGCTGACCTGTCCGGGTATCCACGGTGATTGGCGAGCCACAGCGGCGTAGGTGGCTGGCCGCCATGCAGATCGATGTCTGGCTGCCCCGCCATACATTGCCCTTTGCTGCCCCCTCAAGGCCGGCGCTGCTGGCGCTGCCTGAACCTGCGCCAGCGTCTGCCCCGCCGCGGCCGGTGGTGGCTGCCGCCCGGATTGCGGCCCCTGCCGTGGCTCCCGTGGCCTCCGTGCCGCCGCTGCCCCAGCCGCCGGTACAGCATGCCGCGGCCCTCAAGGCGGTCCTGCAGGCATCGCCGAGCAGTGCTCCCTCGGCCGAGGGTGCGGGTGCGTCCAGCGCAGCGCCTCCGGCCAGCGCCCCGGGCGAGGCCGCAGCCAGCACGCCCATCCCGCGTTTTAGTCTGCAGCTGCTGCGTGCCGGGCACTGCCTGTTGCTGGTCAGCCTGCCAACCGGCGAGGCCTTCGCCAGCCGTGACCCGGCTTACATATTGCTGCGCGATCTGTTGCGCGCTGCGGGGCTTGTGGACAGCCCACAGCCGCTGGGCGAGCCGATCCGCTGGCCGATGCTGCGTGGGCGGGTCAGTCATTTCGATCAGGGCGCTCAGGCCGCCCATCGCTACGTGCAGACCGTGCTGCAGGCGCAGCAGGAGGCGGCACACACCCGCTGTATCTGGCTGATCGGTGAGGCGGCGCGGCGTTTTGCCGGGGCGCCCGCCGTCGCCGAGGGTCACAGCGCCCTGCTGGATGATCTGGGTCGTGTCTGGGTCCTGGCGGGCCTGGAGCGGCTGATGGAGCATCCTGATCTCAAGGCCGAGCTCTGGCAGCACATGCGCCGGGAGCGCCCCCACTGGATATTCCCCGATGAGTGATGCAATCCATTTCCGCCCGATGACCGCTGATGACCTGGATGCGGTCCTGAAGATCGAATACGCCGCCTACAGTCATCCCTGGACGCGGGGCATCTTCAACGATGCCCTGCACACTTATGAATGCTGGCTGATGTTCGATGGCGGCCAACAGGTCGGTCACGGGGTGATCAACCTGATTCTCGATGAAGCCCATCTGCTGAACATCACCGTCAAGCCGCAGAGCCAGGGGCGCGGGCTGGGTCTGCGCCTGCTCGAGCACCTGATGCAGCGCGCCCGTGCCCGGGGTGGCCATGAGTGCTTCCTCGAAGTGCGGGCCTCCAATCAGTCGGCTTACCGGCTCTATGAGCGCTTTGGCTTCAACGAGATCGGCCGGCGCCGTGACTACTATCCGCTGGCGGGCGGGCGCGAGGATGCGCTGATCATGGCCTG
The DNA here is from genome assembly GCA_964517735.1 of uncultured Pseudomonas sp. Taxonomy (GTDB): domain Bacteria; phylum Pseudomonadota; class Gammaproteobacteria; order Pseudomonadales; family Pseudomonadaceae; genus Geopseudomonas. The sequence goes on along the minus strand of CAZFFB010000039.1, from coordinate 9,436 downwards.
CCCGCTGTTTGACTGATGCCGGGCCCGTATCGGTCTTTGTCCGTCTGTGAGGAATGCTTGTGATGCCTGAGTTGCCCGTTGTCCTGCAATACTGCCCGCCGTTCTGCAGCCGGCACCGGAGGTGGCGATGAATCGTTCGGCGTTGTGGGCCGCCGCCGGACTGGTGGTGGCGGTGCTGTGCTGGGCGGGTAATGCCCTGGTGGCGCGTGCCGTAGTGGATACCCTGCCACCGCTGGCATTGGCCTTCGGTCGCTGGAGCCTGGCTCTGCTGATCCTGCTGCCCTTTGTCGGCCGCACCCTGTGGCAGCGGCGAGCCACGTTGCGTGAAGCCGGCTGGCGGCTCTGGGTGGTAAGTGCGCTGGGCATCACCGGCTACAACTCGCTGCTTTATCTGGCGGCGCAGAGTACGACAGCCATCAACATCACCCTGCTCAATACCTGCCTGCCGCTGGCGACCTTTATCGGTGCGGGCCTGCTCTTGGGCGAGTGGCCGGCACGACGCGCCTGGCTGGGCATGGGGGTGGCCCTGACGGGCTTGCTGCTGCTGATCGGGCGGGGTGATCTGGCGACCTTTTTAGCGCTGGATTTTCATCCGGGCGATCTGCTGATGCTGCTGGCGGTGGCGGTTTGGGCACTGTATTCGCTGCTGATGCGCCTGTGGTCCGGGCGCTTTGACCTGCCGCCACTGGCCCTGCTCGGCGTGACCATCCTCTATGGCTGGCTGCTGCTGTTGCCGTTCTATCTGGGTGAGCGGCTGCTGGTCGGCAGCTTTGTCCCGGGCATCGCAAGCCTTGGGGCGATGGCCTATACCGCGCTGTTTGCCTCGCTGCTGGCGTACCTGGCCTGGAACAACGGTCTGAAGGTACTGGGCGCGGCGCGGGCCTCGCTGTTCAGCTACCTGATGCCGGTGTTCGCTGCCGTGCTGGGCTGGCTGCTGCTGGATGAGCGTCTGGCCTTCTATCACTGGCTGGGGGGCGTGCTGATCTTTGCGGGTCTGCTGCTGGCCACCCGCACCGCCACTCGCACCGCACCGCGCTGACCGGCCAGTGCGGGCGCCGGCCTAGCGCCGCGCCACTGCCGGTGCCCGCATGGTCAGCCAGATGCCGGCCAGCACCAGCGCCATGCCGGCGAAGTGGTAGCCCTGCGGGTACTCGCCGAGCAGGAGGATCGACAGCAAGGCGGCGAACACCGGCTGCAGGTGGATGAACAGCGAACCGACCGCCGGTCCGACCATGGCCAGTGCCCGGTTGAACAGCAGTACCCCAAGAAAAGCCGCCACCACGCCGGCGTACAGGATGCCGGCCAGCGAGCCGGTGTGCAGACGTATGACGCGCCCCTGGGCCAGCTCCCACAGGTACAGGGGCGCCATCAGCAGCAGGCCGATCACGATCAGGCTGGCCAGCAGCAGCATCGGGTCAACGCCGGCCGGACGCCACTGCAAGCCGACGGTGTAAAGACTCCACGCCAGCACCGCACCGAGCATCCACAGGTCACCGACATTCAGCCCCAGTGCCAGCAGGCTGGATGGCTCACCACGACTGATCAGCAGCGCCACCCCCAGCAGCGAAACCGCCACCCCACAGGCCTCCATGCGTCGCAGCGGGCGTTTGAACAGCAGAAAGGCCAGCGCCAGGGTCGCCACCGGAATGAACGAGTTGAGCAGGGTCGCGCTGGTTGCTGTGGTGTACTGCACGGCGACATAGGACAGCGTGTTGTAGCAGCCGATGCCCAGCACACCGAGAAACAGCAGTGCCTTCCAGGCCTTGCGCAGCAGCGGCCACTGCTGGCGCAGATGGGGCAGGGCCAGCGGCAGGACGCAGAGCAGGGCGATCGTCCAGCGCCAGAAGGCTAGCCCGACCGGCGGCAGGTCTTCGCGCAGGACGCGACTCATCACCATGTTGCCCGCCCAGAACAGCGAGGTCAGGGTCAGCAGCAGATAGGGGTTGGCGAGCAGACGGGGCATGGCGTGAGTCCGGGCAGGGGAGCGGATCTGCAGTATCGGCGCAGCCCTGCAGATCGATAAAGCATCAGGCCAGCCACGGACTGTTCGTTCCTGGTAAATAATGGGCGATTATCGCGCACTGTCGGGCGCGAAGCATTCGATCAGCCAGTCGATGAAGACGCGCAGGCGCGGTGCCAGATGCTGGTGATGGGCATACAGCACATGCATCGGCAGCGGTGCTGGCCGAAAGGCCGGCAGAATCTCCAGCAGGCGGCCTGACTGCAGCTGGCTGGCCACGTGATAGCGCGGCACCTGGATGATGCCCAGCCCCGCCTCGCAGGCCGCCACATAGGATTCGCCATGGTTGACCGCCAGGCAGGTCGGCAGATTGAGCATCTCTACCCGGCCATCGACGCAGAACTCCAGCGGCTGCACGCGCCCGGTGGTCGAGGACAGGTACTCGATGCACTGATGGCCGGCCAGCTCGCTCAGGTGGTGCGGGTGGCCATGCCGGGCCAGATAGTCCCTGCTGGCACAGGTCACCTGGGGCAGCGCCGCCAGAGGCCTGGCGATCAGGGACGAATCGCCCAGACTGCCGATGCGCACCACACAATCCACCCCCTCGCGCACCAGATCGATCATCCGGTCACGCAGGCCGATTTCCAGTGTGATCTCCGGGTAGCGGGCATGGAATTCGGGCAGGGCCGGGATCACCTGCAGGCGACCGAAGGAGGCGGGCAGATCGACCTTCAGCCGGCCACGCGGGTGCTGCGCATGCTGGGAGAGCAGTCCTTCGGCGGCCTCGAGGCTGGCCAGGATCGCCAGACAGTGGTGGTAGTAGGTCTGCCCGTCGAGGGTCGGATTGACCTGACGGGTGGTGCGCTGCAGCAGGCGAGTACCCAGATGGCACTCCAGCTGCTTGAGCTGCGCGGTGGCCGAGGCGCGGGAAATCCCCTGCTGTTCGGCGGCCCGGCTGAAGCTGCCCAGCTCGACGATGCGCACGAACAGCTGCATGGCCTGAAAACGATCCATGGTGCTTTTCCGGAAGATTGTTTGGTTTGAGCAAACAGTGTTGTCGGATCTGCCCGGTTTATCAATCGCCGTGCCCTGCCTAAGGTGAGGCAGCTGGCGGCATGCGCCGGATGGTTTTCCTCTCAAGGTGTTTTTCATGATCCATAAAGACGTTTCCGTGTCGGCACTGACCGCCGGCTTTCTCGCAGTGCTGGTGTCCTACGCCGGGCCGCTGATCATTTTCTTCCAGGCCGCGCAGAGTGCCGGGGTGTCTACCGAGATGATGTCCTCCTGGGTCTGGGGCATCTCGATCGGTGCGGCGCTGTCGGGCATCGTGCTCAGCCTCTGGCTGAAGATGCCGGTGGTGACGGCCTGGTCGGCACCGGGCACCGCCCTGCTGGTCACGCTGTTCCCGGATCTCAGCCTCAACGAGGCGGTGGGTGCCTACCTGACCGCCGGGCTGATCATCCTGCTGATCGGGCTGAGCGGGTATTTCGATCGCATCGTGCAGGCCATCCCGCGTGGCATCGCCAGTGCGATGATGGCCGGCATTCTCTTCCAGTTCGGCGTGGGCGCCTTCCAGGCGGTGGAGATCATGCCGGCGCTGGCCTTCGGGATGATCGCCGCCTATCTGCTGGTCAAGCGCCTGCTGCCGCGCTATGCACTGGTGCTGCTGCTGCTGGTCGGCGTGCTGCTGTCGGTGCTGCTGGAGGACAGCAACCTCTCCGCGCTGACCCTGAGTCTGGCCCAGCCGCAGCTCATCAGCCCGCAATGGACCTGGAGCTCGACCCTGAGTCTTGCCATCCCGCTGGTGCTGGTCAGCATGACCGGTCAGTTCCTGCCCGGCATGGCGATCCTGCGCAGTGCCGGCTATCAGACGTCGGCCAAGCCGATCATCACCGTGACCAGCATCGCCTCGCTGGCGGTGGCCTTTGTCGGGGGGATCACCATCGTGATCGCGGCGATCACCGCGGCGCTGTGCACCGGCAAGGATGCCCATGAAGATCCGGCCAGGCGCTACATCGCCGGGGTCGCCAATGGCCTGTTCTACCTGATCGGTGGCTGCTTTGCCGGCACCATCATCCTGCTGTTCAGTGCCATGCCGACGACCTTCGTGGCCGTGCTGGCAGGGCTGGCGCTGATCGGAGCGATCACTAGCAACCTGATGGGGGCGGTAGAGGATGCCGCGCACCGCGAGGCGGCGGTGATCACCTTTCTGGCCACCGCCTCGGGGATGAGCTTCTTTGGTCTGGGCTCGGCGTTCTGGGGCATTGTCATCGGCACGCTGGCCTATCTGCTGCTGCACAAGAGCGACTGGTTCGCCCGCAAGGGGGCTTGAGCGCCGCGCCGGGTGCGGCAGGCTCAGGGCGCATCGTCCTCGTCACTGCCCTCCACCGCCATGTCCAGCTCCTTGATCTTGCGGGTCAGGGTGTTGCGTCCCCAGCCAAGCAGCTGGGCGGCATCGCGGCGGCGGCCGGCGGTGTGCCTGAGGGCGCTTTCGATCATCACCCGCTCGAAGGCCGGCAGGGCGCTGCCCAGCAGGTCGCTCTGTCCGCGGGCCAGCGCCTGCTCGGCCCACAGCCGCAGGCACTGCTCCCAGCTGCCGCCGACCGGAGCCTCCTGGCTGTGCTGCAGCAGCTCTGGCGGCAGATCGTCGATGTGCACCTCGCGCCCGGAGGCCATCACGGTGATCCACCGGCAGGTGTTCTCCAGCTGGCGCACGTTGCCCGGCCAGGGCAGGTTCTGCAGGTATTCCTCGGTCTGCGCCTTGAGCAGCTTGGGCTCGACCGCCAGCTCCCGTGCCGCGCGGGCGAGGAAGTGACGGGCCAGCGCCGGAATGTCCTCGCGGCGGTCCGCCAGGCGCGGGATGTGGATGCGGATCACGTTGAGACGATGGAACAGGTCCTCGCGGAACTTGCCCTCGCGCACCAGGCACTCGAGGTTCTGGTGGGTGGCGGCGATGATCCGCACGTTGACCTTGACCGGGGTATGCCCGCCGACCCGGTAGAACTCGCCGTCGGCCAGCACGCGCAGCAGGCGGGTCTGGGTGTCGGCCGGCATGTCGCCGATCTCGTCGAGGAACAGGGTGCCGCCGTCGGCCTGCTCGAAGCGCCCGCGGCGCTGCGCGGCAGCGCCGGTGAAGGCGCCCTTCTCGTGGCCGAACAGCTCGGACTCCATCAGGTCCTTGGGAATCGCTGCCATGTTCAGGGCGATGAACGGCGCGTTGGCACGCGGGCTGTGGCGGTGCAGGGCATGGGCCACCAGCTCCTTGCCGGTGCCGGACTCGCCGTTGATCAGCACGGTGATGTGGGAGTGGCTGAGGCGGCCGATGGCGCGGAACACCTCCTGCATCGCTGCCGCCTCGCCGATGATCTCCGGGGTGGAGGCCTGCTCGACAGGGGTGGCCAGTGCATCCTGCTCGCGGGCGTGCAGGGCCGCGCGCTTGACCAGCGACACCGCCTCATCGACGTCGAAGGGCTTGGGCAGATACTCGAAGGCGCCGCCCTGGTAAGAGGCCACCGCGCTTTCCAGGTCGGAGTGGGCGGTCATGATGATCACCGGCAGGCGCGGATACAGCTCGCGGATCCGCGCCAAGAGGTCAAGGCCGCTGGCACCGGGCATGCGGATGTCCGAGAGGATCACCGTGGGCTGTTCGAGGCTCAGGCGGTGGAGCAGGCTGTCGGCGCTGTCGAAGCTCTGGCAGGTGAGGCCAGCCCGTTGCAGGGCTTTTTCCAGCACCCAGCGGATCGAGCGGTCATCATCGACGACCCAGACGGTCTCCAGTCGTTTCATTGGGGTGAGGCTCCTTGTTCAAGCGGCAGAAACAGTGAAAACACCGTATGTCCGGGCTGGCTGTCGCATTCGATCAGGCCCTGGTGCTGATTGAGGATGTTCTGGGCGATGGCCAGCCCAAGGCCTGTCCCATCGGCCCGTCCGCTGACCATCGGATAGAAGAGGGTATCCCTGAGCGCCGGATCGATGCCGGGACCGTTGTCGATCACCTCGATGCGGCACACCAGGCGATGGCGCTGGTGGCCGATGGTGAACTGGCGCAGGGTGCGGGTGCGCAGCAGGATGCGCCCCGCTGCGCAGGGCGGCTTGCAGGAGGCCAGCGCCTGCATGGCATTGCGCACGACGTTCAGAAGCGCCTGGATCAGTTGTTCGCGATCGGCCAGCAGCTCAGGAATGCTCGGGTCATAGTCGCGCACCAGGCTGACATGTCCCTGGCTTTCTGCCTCGACCAGGCTGCAGACCCGGGCCAGTACCTCGTGGATGTTGAGCATGGCCAGCTGGGGCAGCTTGTGGGAGCCCAGCATGCGGTCGACCAGATTACGCAGCCGGTCGGCTTCCTCGATGATCACGTTGGTGTAGTCCCGGAGTGCGGCATCGGGCAGTTCGCGGGAGAGCAGCTGGGCAGCGCCACGGATGCCGCCCAGCGGATTCTTGATCTCGTGCGCCAGGCCGCGCACCAGCTGGCGGGTGCTCTCCTGCTTGGAGAGCTGCGCCTCCTCCTTGGTGATGCGCAGCAGCCGGTCGCGCGGATGCAGCTCGAGCAGCAGCAGGGTGCCGCCAGGTCCTGGCATCGGTGTGGCGGTGTAGTCGACGGTCAGGCTCTGCGGACTGCTGCACAGCAGCTGCGCCTCGCGCTTGGTGAACGGATGACCGCTGGCCGCCGCATGGCGCAGGGCGGACAGGCCGTCGGGCATCTCGCTGAACAGCTCGCTGACGAACTGGCCAAGGCTGCGCTGGCCACTGACGCCCAGCAGCATTTCGGCGGCCGGGTTCATGTATTCCAGGCGCAGTTCGGCGTTGAGCAGCACCACGGCGGTGGTCAGGTTGTCGAGCAGCAAGCGCTGCAGGTAATCGTGAGCCATGATCGGCAGGCGCTCCGTGGGGGTGCAGGCTATCTGCAAGAAGTGCGCCAGGCAGGCGTGTGGCCGCCCATGAGGCAGCCCGTGCTGGCGCCCGGGGGAAGAGGGTGCCAGCAGTATAGAAAGCGCTACATGGGCGTGCACCGATATGGTGCGCCATGCGCTGCAGGAGGGCGTTTTGCGGTGGCTCAACGACAGAGGCCTCCCGAAGGAGGCCTCTGTCTGGTCGCGCGCTGGATCAGCAGCTGTAATACAGATCGTATTCCAGCGGGTGCACGAAGGTGCGCACCTTGATCTCCTCAGCAGCCTTCAGCTCGATGAAGGATTCGAGGAAGTCCTTGGTGAATACACCGCCCTTGAGCAGGAACTCGTGGTCGGCTTCCAGCGCTTCCAGAGCCTCCTTCAGACTGCCGCACACCTGCGGGATGTTGGCGGCTTCTTCCGGCGGCAGGTCGTAGAGGTTCTTGTCGGCGGCATCGCCCGGGTGGATCTTGTTCTGGATGCCGTCAAGGCCGGCCATCAGCAGCGCGGCGAAGGCCAGGTAGGGGTTGGCGGCCGGATCGGGGAAGCGCGCCTCGATGCGGCGGCCACGCGGGCTGGCCACATAGGGGATGCGGATCGAGGCGGAGCGGTTGCGCGCCGAGTAGGCCAGCATCACCGGCGCCTCGAAGCCCGGGACCAGACGCTTGTAGGAGTTGGTCGACGGGTTGGTCAGGGCGTTCAGCGCCTTGCCGTGCTTGATGATGCCGCCGATGAAGTACAGGGCGGTGTCGGACAGGCCAGCATAGCCTTCGCCGGCGAAGGTGTTCTTGCCGTCCTTGGCGATCGACATGTGCACGTGCATGCCGGAACCGTTGTCACCGTACAGCGGCTTGGGCATGAAGGTCGCGGTCTTGCCGTAGGCTTCGGCGACGTTGTGCACGCAGTACTTGAGGGTCTGCACTTCGTCGGCCTTGGCGACCAGGGTGTTGAACTTCACGCCGATCTCGTTCTGACCGGCAGCCACCTCGTGGTGGTGCACCTCGACGACCTGGCCCATTTCCTCCAGGGCGTTGCACATGGCGGTGCGGATTTCATGATCCGGATCGGCCGGCGGGGTCGGCAGGTAGCCGCCCTTGACCGCGATGCGGTGGCCGTTGTTGCCCTGGCCGCCGTTCATGTCAGCATCGCTGTTCCAGGACGCCTGCTCGGAGAAGATCTTGAACATCGAGCCGGACATGTCCGACTTGAACTTCACCGCGTCGAAGATGAAGAACTCCGGCTCCGGGCCGACGAACACGGTGTCGCCGATGCCGGTGGTCTTCAGGTACTCCTCGGCGCGCTTGGCGATGGCGCGCGGGTCGCGCTCGTAGCCCTGCATAGTCGACGGCTCGATCACGTCACAGACCAGGATCAGGGTCGGCTCCTCGGTGAACGGGTCCATCACCGCGCTGCTGTCGTCCGGCAGCAGGATCATGTCGGAGGCTTCGATGCCCTTCCAGCCGTCGATGGAGGAGCCGTCGAACATCTTGCCGACCTCGAAGAAATCCTCATCGGCATCGCGCGCCGGCATGGTGATGTGGTGCTGACGACCCTTGGGGTCGGTGAAGCGCAGGTCAATCCACTTTGCGCCGTGTTCTTCGATCAGTTGCAGTGCCTTCGACATGCGGTCCTCCAGGGATACTCGTGGGCGGTGGTGATGCCCGGTGAAATCAGTTGGCTCCGGGCGCAACGCCCGCGGGACAGTCTCCCGATATCTAGCAACTAGCGTGCCAGTACCAGGAGGCATGCCCGCCCCGCGCCATTTCCGGGCCCGGGTGGGTCTGCCCCTGCGCACGGCTCAGGATCATGCACCATGCCTGCGCTTTCAAGTGCTGGTCTGAAACATTTTGGTGCACATGCGGCCTGGCTGCGAAAACTGCTCAAGAGTTGAGCAGTTTTCCGTTATACTCCGCGTCCTTTTTTGCTGCGCCGCCTGCCTTTAGCCCCCTGCATGAAACTCATCGTCAAGCCCTTCGCCGAGATCACCATCAAGAGCCGTCCGGTACGCCGGCAGTTCATCCGGCAGCTGGGCAAGAACATCCGCAGCGTGCTCAAGGATCTTGATCCGGGCGTCGATGTGCAGGGCGAGTGGGACAACATCGAGGTAGTCAGTCACGTCGAGGCGCCGGCGCTGCGCGAGGCGATGCTCGAGCGCCTGCGCTGCACGCCAGGCCTTGCCCAGTGCCTTGAGGTGGTCGACTACCCGCTGGGTGATTTCGACGAGGTCTTTGAGCGCTGCCGCGCGCATTTTGCCGACCAGCTGGCCGGGCGTACCTTTGCTGTGCGCTGCAAGCGTTCGGGCAAGCACCCGTTCTCCTCGGTAGAGCTGGCGACCCATGTCGGCGGCCGGCTGCGCCGCGAATGCGGGGCGGCGGGCATTGATCTGCGCAATCCGCAGGTCGAGGTGCGCCTTGAGGTGCGTTTCAACCGCCTGCTGCTGATCAGTGCCCAGCACGAAGGGCTGGGCGGCTATCCACTGGGGGTGCTGGAGCAGAGTCTGGTGCTGATGTCCGGTGGCTTCGACTCCTCGGTCGCGGCCTGGCAGATCATGCGGCGCGGCCTGCTCAGTCATTTCTGCTTCTTCAATCTT
>CAZFFB010000038.1:4275-11503 GCA_964517735.1 uncultured Pseudomonas sp. | reverse complement strand
CATCGATGGCCGCGCCGTCAAGCGGGTCGAGCGTTTTCGCGCTTATCCGTCCTACCAGGCGGCTTTCGATGACTATGCCCGCCTGATCGGCAGCAATCCCCGTTATGCCGGCGTGTTGAGCGCCGACAGCCCCGCCCAGGCCGCCCGTGCCCTGCAGCAGGGTGGCTACGCCACTGATCCGGCCTATGCCGACAAGCTGGTGGCGGTGATGGCCAGCATCGGACCGCTTTCTGCTCGCCCGCAGATCGCGCAGCTGGGTGATAATGCGGCCATTATGAACAACCGCCTCTGAGGCCGGGATGGCCGGTGCCTCAAGAATCCACCGGCTGTGCCGATACGCATCCACATGATGCATAGGGATACCGTCCATGAGCATTTTCTCCATCGGCGTCAGTGGCATGAACACCGCACAGCGGGCTCTTGCTGCCACCAGCAACAACATCGCCAACGTCTACACCCCGGGCTATAACCGCGAGGTGCCGCTGCTGTCGGAAAACCGCAGCGGCCCGGGCGTGAACGCGGCGGCGGTCGAGCGCCAGTTCGACCGCTTCATCGCCACCCAGCTGAACAGCTCGATCAGTACCAGCAGTGGCCTTGAGACCTACGCCCAGCAGATCAATCAGCTCGACAACCTGCTGGCCGACCGGGACGCCGGCCTTGCGCCGATGATGCAGAACTTCTTTGCGTCCGTGCAGAAGCTGGTGGCTGCACCCTCTGACCCCGCAGCCCGTCAAGGGGTGCTCGGCACCGCCGATACCCTGACTGCCCAGTTCCGCGCCTTCGACAACTACCTGCAGAGCATGCGTACCAGCATCGACGGGCAGATCGAGACCGGCGTGCAGCAGATCAACACGCTGGCCGAGCAGCTGGCGGGCATCAACCGCGACATCAGCCTGGCGCGGGCCAAGACCAACGCCGAACCCAACACCCTGCTCAATCAGCGCGACCAGCTGGTCACTGATCTCAGCCGGCTGATCGATGTGCGGGTGATCGAGCAGGATGGCGCCAGCTACAACGTCACCATCGGCAACGGGATTGCCCTGGTGGCCGGCTCCGACAGCTTCAAGCTGCAGGCCATGCCCGCCGCCGCCGATCCGACCCGTACAGTGGTCGGCTACCGTGATGGCAGCGGCAACCTGTTCGAGCTGCGCGAAAGCAACTTCCGCGGGGGGGAGCTGGGCGGCGTCCTGGCGTTTCGCAGCGAAACCCTGGACAAGGTGCAGAACCAGCTCGGCCAGATTGCCGTGTCGCTGGCGGTGGGCTTCAACGAGCAGCACCAGCAGGGTTTTGATGCCAATGGCCTGCCGGGTCAGGCGATGTTCAAGCTGGCTGATCCGCAGGTGCCGGTATTTGGCAATGCACGCAATACCGGTACGGCAACCCTGAGTGCGACCTTCGACACAGCGAAGATCGACCAGCTGAGCAGTGCGGACTACGAGATCCGCTACAGCGGCGGCGAGTATACGGTGACACGTCTGGATACCGGCGTTGCATCCAAGGTCATGCCGGACGCGGAGGGCACGCTGAGCTTTGGCGGCCTGAACGTCACCGTCGCGGGTACATTGGGTGAAGGGGATCGCTTCCAGCTGCAGCCGCTGCGCCGCGCGGCGGGCTCGATCAGCAATATCATCACCAATCCCGGCAAGCTGGCCGCCGATGGCGGTAGTCTCGACGAGTCGACGGGGCTGCTGGAGCCGACCGGCCCCGGCAATAACGCCAATGCCCTGAAGCTGCTCAACCTGCAGAGCAGCAAGCTGGTCGGCGGCAGTGCCAGTCTCAGTGATGCCTATGCCGGGATCGTCGGTGATGTCGGCAACCGGACAGCGGTGGTCGAGGTCAACCTGACCTCCCAGCAGGGCCTGAGTACCCAGCTCAAGGCGCTGCAGCAGAGCGAATCCGGCGTCAACCTCGATGAGGAGGGCGCCAACCTGATGCGCTATCAGCGCTATTATCAGGCCAATGCCAAGGTGATCGAGATCGGCAGCAGCATCCTCGATACCCTGCTCAACCTGCGCTGATGGCTGAGGAGTTCACCATGCGGATCAGTACTGTCACCATCTTCGAGCAGAGCCTCAATGCCATGAACCGCCAGCAGGGCGAATTCCTGCGGGTGGGGCAGCAGATTGCCAGCCGCCGGCGGGTACTCAACCCGTCCGATGACCCCCAGGCTGCTGCACGCGCGGTTGGCCTGCAGCAGTCGATCGCCACCAACCAGCAGTTCGCCGACGCCCGGATCAGCACCCGCAACGCGCTGAGCCAGGAGGAGAGCGTGCTCAACAGCATTGCCGATGCCATCACCAGCGCCAAGACCCGTCTGGTGCAGGCGGGCAACGATACCCTGAGCGATGCTGACCGCACCTCGATCGCCAGTGACCTGAAGGGGATCTATGAGGCGCTGGTCGGTCTGGGCAACTCGGCCGATGGCAATGGCCGTTACCTGTTCGCCGGTTACAAGGACAACAGCCCGCCGTTCGTCAAAAGTCCGGCAGGCAACATCGAGTACCAGGGTGATGAGGGCGTGATCGCCCAGCAGGTCGACAGCGCCCGGCAGATGCCCAGCAGCGACAACGGACGGCAGATCTTCCAGAGTGTGCACAGCGCATCCGGCTTTCTGGCCAGGGCGGCAGACGACAATGCGGGTACGCTGACCTTCAAGGGGCCGGCGGGCAGTGGCGCTGCGGGCTTTGAGCTGAGCTTTGCGGTGGATGCCAGCGGCGGCGTGACCTACAGCACGGATGGCGGTACCACCCATCAGCCCTATACGCCGGGCCAGACCGTCAGCGTCAATGGCCTGTCCCTGACCCTGGAAGGTATTCCGGCCGATGGTGATCGCCTCACGGTCAGCCGGGCGCAGGATGCCAAGCCTGACCTGTTCCGTACCCTCGAGGACATGATTGCCCGCCTCGACACGCCGGTCAGCAGTCCGGTCGATCAGGCGGCGCTGCGCAACACCTTGGCCACCTCGATGCGCGAGCTGGACAATGCGCTGGATAACGTACTGACCGTACGCGCCTCGGTCGGCTCGCGCCTCAATGAGCTGGACATGCTGGACAGCGTGGCGGGCAATCGCCTGCTCAATTACCAGCAGACCCTGTCCGAGCTGGTCGATCTGGACTACAACAAGGCGGTTTCCGAGTACGCCCTGCGCCAGGTCGGGCTGCAGGCCGCGCAGAAGGCCTTCCTCGACGTGCAGAACCTGTCGATCTTTGATCGCATGTAAAAGTGCCAGGCGGCAGCGGGCGAGCGTCTGTCGCCGCTCAGCCTGCCGCCATGCTCAGCAGCAGGCTCTGCAGGAACTGCAGGGTCTCGCTGAACAGCTTTTCCAGATAGCGGGCAAGATCGGTCATCAGCACCATCAGCAGCACCAGCCCCACGGTCAATGACAGCGGGAAGCCTACCGAGAACACTGTCAGCTGCGGTGCCGAACGGTTGAGGATCCCCATGGTCAGGTTGATGATCAGCAGTGAAGCAACCAGCGGCAGTGCCAGCAGCAGCCCGGCGCTGAAAATGGTCGCGCCATAGCGGGCCAGCATGTTCCAGGCATCCGGGTTGAAGCTGACCAGGCCGATCGGCAGGCTCTGGAAGGTGCCCGCGAGGATCTCGATCACCAGCAGGTGACCGTTGAAGGCGAGAAACATCAGCATGGCAATCATGTTGAAGTAGCGCGCCAGAATCAGGGTGTTGCCGCCGCTGTCCGGCGAGAAGAACGTGGCAAAGCCCAGACCCATCTGCAGGCCGATGATGTCGCCGGCCACCTGCACGGCGGTAAAGGCCAGGCGCATTACCAGGCCCATCGCCAGACCGATCAGCAGCTGCTCGATCATCACGCCAAGCCCGGCCCAGGAGACGATCGGTACCTGCGGCAGTGGCGGCAGGGTCGGTGCTACCACCAGTGTGAGCAGCACGCCCAGTCCGATCTTGGCCTGATTGGGGATGCTGCTGTGGCCAAGGACGGGGGCGGCGACCAGAAAGGCCGTGATGCGCGACAGGGGCCACAGGAAGGCAGCGACCCATAGTTGCAGCTGCGCCGCGCTGACCTCGATCACGGCGTCAGCCGAGCATGGCCGGCAGGTTGGTGAATAGTTCGCGGGTGAAGTCGACGATCTGCTGGATCAGCAGCGGCCCGGCGAAGATCAGTACCACGAACACTGCGAGGATCTTGGGGATGAACGAGAGGGTCATCTCGTTGATCTGGGTGGCTGCCTGAAACAGGCTGATCAGAAGACCGACCAGCAGGGCGGTGAGCAGCAAGGGCGCCGCCATCAGCAGGGTGATGCGCATGCCCTGGTAGGCGAGGTCCATGACCATTTCCGGTGTCATCGCGGTACTCCCCCGGGGTGAGCCCGTTACAGGTAGAAGCTCTGGGCCAGCGAGCCCAGCAGCAGCTGCCAGCCGTCGACCAGCACGAACAGCATCAGTTTGAACGGCAGCGAGATGGTAGCCGGTGGCACCATCATCATCCCCAGCGCCATCAGCACGCTGGCCACCACCAGATCGATGACCAGAAACGGGATGAAGATGGTGAAGCCGATCTGGAAGGCGGTCTTGAGCTCGCTGGTGACAAAGGCGGGCATCAGCACCTGCATCGGTACCTGCTCCGGGCCTTCCAGCTCGGCGAGCCCCGCTAGCCGGGCAAACAGGGCCAGATCCGGTTCACGGGTCTGCGCCAGCATGAACTCACGCAGCGGCTGGCTGCCGGTCTCAAGGAACTGCTCGAAGTTGATCTCATCGCGGGAGAACGGCTGCCAGGCGCTTTCGTGCACCTTGCTCAGGACCGGCGACATGATGAACAGGGTCAGAAACAGCGCCAGCCCCAGCAGCACCTGGTTGGGGGGCGCCGACTGGGTACCCATGGCCGTGCGCAGCAGGCTGAGCACGATGATGATGCGGGTGAAGCTGGTCATCATCAGCAGCAAGGCGGGCAGGAAGGCCATCGAGCTGAGAAGCAGCAGCGTCTGCAGGCTCAGCGACCACTGCTGACTGCCATCGGCCATGGCCTGGCTGGTGAAGGCCGGCAGGGTCTGGGCCAGTGCCAGCTGTGGCAGCAGCAAGAGGCTCAGCAGCAGGGCACGCTTCATGAGCGCCCTCCACCCAGATTCTGGCGCAGTGCCTCGGCCAGTCGTGCAGCGAAATGTGGCGAGGAGGCGGCCTGCAGGGGTTGCGCGGCGGAATCGGCCGGCGGGGCGGGCAGTTCATGCAGCCGGCTGACCTGAGTCGGGGTGACGCCCAGCACCAGCCAGGTATCGCGGACCTCGACGATCACCACGCGCTCGCGCGGGCCGAGCAGCTGGCTGGCGACGATGCGCAGATGCGAGCCAGTCCCCAGGCGCGCCGCACCCAGACGGCGCAGCAGCCAGCTGCACAGCAGGATCAGGCCGATCACCAAGGCCAGGGCCAGGGCAGTCTTGCCCAGCACCGCCAGCCCGCTGAGGCTGTCGGCGCTGGCACCAAGACTGCTGACCGTCTGCGGGGGCTGGCTGTTCATCGGACATTCCTTGGCGGTGGGGGCGTGGTCGGGCAGGTGGGTGCTCAGCGATTGAGCTTCTGCACCCGCTCGGAGGGCGTGATGATCTCGGTGATACGGATGCCGTACTTGTCATCCACCACCACCACCTCGCCCTGGGCGATCAGATAACCGTTGATCAGGATGTCCATGGGTTCGCCGGCCAGCCCTTCCAGCTCGACCACCGAGCCTTGGGCCAGTTCCAGCAGCTGCTTGATGGTGATGCGCGTGCGGCCCAGCTCCACGGTCAGCTTGACCGGGATGTTCATGATCATTTCCAGATCACGCATGCTGCCGGCCGGGGCGCCCTTGTCGAGCGGTTTGAACACGCTGTCGCTGGCCGGCGCAGGGCTGCCTGGCGCAGCGGCTTCAGCCTGCTCGGCCAGTGCAGCGGCCCACGGGTCCTCTTCGCTGCTTGCGTCCGTGCTGGCGCTGCTTTGTTCGGCCATGGCGGCGGCCCAGTCGTCGTCCAGGGCAGGCTCGTCGGGCTTGTTCGGGTCAGTCATGCTTGGTTTCCTTGGGGGCGGGCTTTGAGCCCTTCACGAACTGGTCAGTCACAGCCTTGCGGCCGGCGGGCGCATGGTCGATCAGCTCGCGCACACGCAGGGCCCGCTGGCCGCTCTGGCTGCCGTACTCACAGATCATCACCGGCACGCCAGCCACCCGCCCGGTGACCAGCTCGGGCAGATTCAGCGGCAGCACATCGCCGACCTTGAGGGCCATGACCTCGCCGATGCTGCAGGGAATGTCGACAAAGTCGGCGATCAGCTCGATCTGTGACTGGCGCAGCTCGCCGGCCATTCGCGTGCTCCACTGCCGATCTTCTTCCGAGTTGCTGTCGTTGAGCGGGCCGTTGAGCAGGCTGCGCAGCGGCTCGATCATCGTGTAGGGCAACACGACGTTGAAGTCGCTGGTCAGGTTGCCGACTTCCAGATGGAAGGTGGTGTTGACCACGATATCGTTCGGCGAGCTGGTGATGTTGGCGAATTTGACCTGCATCTCCGAGCGCATGTAGTCGATTTCCAGCGGGTACACCGACTTCCAGGCGCCTTGATACGCATCAATCGCCAGGCCCAGAAGACGACGGATGATGCGCTGTTCGGTGTTGGTGAACTCCCGGCCTTCGGAGCGGGCAAGAAAGCGCCCGTCACCACCGAACAGGTTATCGACCACCATGAACACCAGGTTCGGCGGGAACACGACCAGCGCGGTGCCACGCAGCGGCTTCATGGCCAGCAGGTTGAGGTTGGTCGGTACCGGCACGTTGCGCGAGAAGTCGCTGTAGCTCTGATAGCGCACGCTGTCCACGGTGATGTCGGCGCTGCGCCGGATCAGGTTGAACAGGCTCATGCGAAAGTAGCGGGCGAAGCGTTCGTTGATGATGTCGAGGGCGTGCAGGCGCTCGCGGATCACCCGATGCTGGGTGACCGGATTGTAGGGGCGAATGCGCGACTTGCCGGCGCTGTCGCCAGGGGCTGCATCCTCTTCGCCGCTGACGCCCTTGAGCAGGGCGTCGATCTCTTCCTGCGAAAGCAGTTCGTCTTGGGGCATGGAGTTACTGCACGATGAAGTCAGTGTAGAGAATGTTGACCACGCCCAGTGGCGGTTGTGGTACGGCCAGAGGCGTCTGGAACAGGCCAAGGATCTGGGCGTTGAGGGCTTCCTTGCCCGCCGGTGTGATCAGCTCCTCGGCGGTCTGCGCGGCCATCAGCATCAGCAGGCGGC
>CAZFFB010000038.1:3729-4265 GCA_964517735.1 uncultured Pseudomonas sp. | reverse complement strand
CTGTGGCATGTTCTGCATCAGGAAGTCCTGGGTCTGCTTGTCGGCGACCTGCAGGGACAGACCGATATACAGCAGGCGCGGCTGACGACGCTCGCTCTGCAGGTTGACGGTGAAGGGGCTGACATCGACAAACAGCGGCGTGGCCGGTACGGCTGCGATCTGTTGTACAGGCTGCTGAGGCGGTGCTTCCCCGGTAGCGACTGGCGCTGCGGCTTTTTGCCCCAGGAAAAAGTACATGCCACCCGCGCTGCCGCCTGCCGCGACGATTGCGATGATCAGTGGCAGCAGCCAGCTGTTCTTCTTCTTTTCGGACGGTTCGGATTTGCTCATTGCGCGGGCCATGCTCAAAGTTGATTCGGACACCTTAAAGAGTACCACGCCGCGACCGGCCCGCTAGCCTGCTGCCTTGGCGGATCGGTGCTTTATCGGTGCGCACATGCCGCAAGGCCCCTTTGCCGCGCGGGTCTGCCGGTCGTGTCAGGCGTACAGATCGATGCGCCCATCCAGGCTGTTGAGCCGCTGGCTGGCGCGGGCCA
>CAZFFB010000038.1:0-3719 GCA_964517735.1 uncultured Pseudomonas sp. | reverse complement strand
GCGGCTGCTATTCGTTCGCGCGGCGTGCTCTGGCAGTGTCTGTGCGCTCGCCTTCAGCCAGCGGCGCGCCCGGCTGACGATGCTGTTCGCCGACCGAGGTCTGTCCAAGGCTGATGCCCTGTTCGGCCAATGCTTCGCGCAGCTGAGGCAGCGCCTGCTCGATGGCGCTGCGCACCTGCGGATGAGCAGAGAAGAACTGCAGGTGAGCGGCATTGTCGCCAAGTTTCAGACTGATCGACAGTGGGCCGAGGTCAGCCGGATTCAGGCGCAGCTCGATCTGCTGGTCACCGCGCTGCTGGAGGGCGATGACGTGCTCTCCCAGGCTGCGGGACCACTGCGGGGCACCGAAGGGTGTGGCGAGGGTCGCGCTCGTGGCTGCAGGGCTGGCTGATGCACTGGGAGGGGCTGTGCTGGTCAGTCCGGTAGCAGGCAAGGCCTCACTGCGCCCCGCTGCACCCTGACCGGTCAGGCTGTCTGCCGGTGTCAGGGTGCCACTCTCGATGCTGCTGCGCATGCTCGTCTGAAGCGTGCCGGAGAAGGGCTCGTCGCCGAGGATCGGCTCGAGGGGCTGTCCGTCGGTCGCTGGCGGCGGCGTGGTACTGGCGGCCATGGGAGATGTACTACTGGGCTGGACGGAGGCCGGGACTGAGCGCACAAGTTTCGGCATGCTCTGCGCCGGCATAGCGCTGCTCGATACCTGGATCGCTGTACTGGCCGGTAGTGCCGGTGCTACGGCAGGCTGCGAAGGCAGTACTTGTGCATCGGCTGCTGCGCCAAGGGTTGGGCTGGCTGCAACGAGCGGCGCGTCGAATGAGCCATTGGGCTGTGCGATGGCGGGCTGGGCCGAGATGGCCACCGTACTGGCCGCTAGTGCCGGTGCCGGTGCTACGGCAGGCGTCGCAGGCGGTACTGCGGCAGCAGGCACTGTATCACTGACCGGCAGGGCATTGATCCAGGCCAGCATGGCTGCGGAGGCATCTGCCTGGGCAAAGGCTTGTGTGCCGTTCTCGCCCGGCTCATCCATGGGGTCGCGCTGTCGGTCCTGAGACGATCCGCCGGCCGCCTCTGGCTGGCGGACCCGCGCGCCCGCCAGGTCGCGGGCAAAGTCACTGCCTCCCGCCGAGGGCGTGGCCGGTGCCGTGCTGGCGACTGATTCGACAGGGGCGGGAAGGGGCAAGACAGTGATATTCATGGCGCCTCTTTATGCACGACAATCGAGTATCGAGGAGTTCGACAGGGCTGCATCCGTCCGCGAGCGGCTGCCCGCCTCATCAGTATCGCGCTGTTCGCGGCGATTGGCACGCAAGGTTTCCGCCTGCTGACGCCGCTCGGCCAGTGTGCAGTACGCATTGAGGGTCCGGTGCTGGGCCTGCCAGGCGCGCTGACTGTTCTCGACCTTCTGCTGCTGGCTGAACAGTGCCTGGCGAGCGCGCGTGATGGCCTGATCCAGAGAGGTCAGAAAGCTGCGATAGTTGTTCAGACTGGCCGGATCAATCCCCTGGCACATGGCGTCTTGCATGCGCCGTGCGTACTCCAGGCGGTATTGCTCCAGGGTCTGTAGCTGCTGCTGCACCTGCTGCTGGGTGGTGCGATCGCTGGCCAGCAGGCGCGCAGCATCATCGACCGCCTCGCGTGCCAGACCGATCAGCGTATCCAGTGCTGTGGTGTGCGCCATGGGGGTTCAGACCTCCGGATGATCGGCACTCAGCCGGGAATCAGCAGATCGAGCGCCTGCCAGGTTTCCTCAAGGCTTGCCCGCTCCTGCACGCGCTGCTGCAGAAAGCGCTCCACCTGAGGATAGAGTGCCACGGCATGGTCAAGCTGGGCATCATGCCCGGGCGCATAGGCGCCCACGCTGATCAGGTCGCGGTTGCGCTGGTAGATGGACAGAATCCGCTTCAGTTGCTGCGCCTTGCGTTGCTGTTTTTCGCTGACGATCGACGACATTGCCCGGCTGATCGAGGCTTCGACATCGATGGCCGGGTAATGCCCGCTCTCCGCGAGGCTGCGCGACAGTACGATGTGGCCATCAAGGATCGCGCGTGCCGAGTCGGCAATCGGGTCCTGCTGGTCGTCCCCCTCACTGAGCACGGTATAAAACGCGGTGATCGAGCCGCCGCCGCGTGGACCGTTACCGGTCTTCTCCACCAGTCTTGGCAGCTTGGCGAAAACCGAGGGCGGGTAGCCCTTGGTTGCCGGCGGCTCGCCGATGGCCAGGGCAATCTCGCGCTGGGCCATCGCATAGCGGGTCAGAGAATCCATGATCAACAGTACATTCTGCCCGCGATCACGGAAATCCTCGGCCAGACGAGTGGCATAGGCGGCACCCTGCAGGCGCTTGAGCGGCGACGTATCGGCGGGCGCGGCGACGACGACCGAACGCTTGAGGCCTTCGGCACCGAGAATGTTGTCGATGAAGTCCTGTACCTCGCGGCCCCGCTCGCCGATCAGGCCGACGATGATCACATCGGCGCGGGTGTAGCGGGCCATCATGCCCAGAAGCACCGATTTACCTACCCCGGAGCCGGCAAACAGCCCCATGCGTTGTCCGCGTCCGACGCTGAGCAGGCCGTTGATGGCGCGGATACCGACATCGATCTGGGTGTCGATCGGTGCGCGGTTCAGGGGATTGATCGGTGGAGTACTGAGGGTGGCATGGCGGGCCTCATGCAGCGGGCCTGCGCCATCGAGGGGCTCGCCGCTGCCGTCCACCACGCGGCCCAGCAGGGTGTCGCCCAGCGGAAAGCGCCGCGCGCTCGGCTGCTGGTCGCCACTGCCGGCCAGCGGCAGGACCCGTGCACCGGGCGGCAGACCGCCGAGCTCTTCCAGTGGCATCAGAAACAGCCGGTCACCGGCAAAGCCCACCACCTCGGCCTCGGCAAAGCGCAGTGTCTCCGGCACCTGGCCGGGGGCCGCCAGCTCGATCCGGCAGCCGCTGCCCAGCGGCAGCCGTAATCCGGTGGCCTCCAGCACCATGCCGGCCGCCCGCACGATGCGCCCGCTGCTGCGGTAGGGTGCCAAGGTGCCGACCCTCTGGCCGACACTGTGCAGGGTCTGCTGCCAGTGCTGATGGTAGTCCGCAGGCTGCTTCATGGATGCTCGGCATCGGCGGGACGCGGGTGCTGGCGCAGCTGGTTCAGCAGGGTTTCCCAGCGGCTCTCCCAGGTGGCATCTAGCTCGCCGCTGGCGCTGCTGGCCCGACAGCCGCCGCGGCTGATCTGCTCGTCGCTGCGCAGCTCCCAGCCGGCAGCCTGCAGCTCATGACCGAGATGGCTGCGGACCATGGCCAGATCGGCCGGATGCAGCCACAAGCAGGGTTTGCCCTGCAGAGCCGGCTCGGCATGCAGCAGGGACTTGATGATGTCGAGGATCTGCTCAGGCCGGCTCTGCAGCTCAAGGCCGGCCATGTGCCGGCCGACCATCAGCGCGAGGCCGAGCAGATGATCACTCACCTGCTCGTCAAGGGACTCCAGTGCCCGGCTGAACGCGGTAGCCAGCTGCTGCAGGGGCTGCAGTACTTCATGGGCCTGCTGCTGCAGGGCCTGCTCGCCGGCCTGACGACCCTCTTCCAGCCCCTGGGCATAGCCCTGTGTGCGGCCCTCGTTGAAGCCGGCCTCAAAGCCCTGCTGGCGGGCCTCCTCGCGAGCGGCATTGCGCAAGGCTTCCAGCTCGGCATTACGCCGAAAGGCCTGCTGGCGCAAGGCCTCGCGCTGGTTCGC
>CAZFFB010000037.1:0-11572 GCA_964517735.1 uncultured Pseudomonas sp. | reverse complement strand
GCTGAGCTGGCCGCGGTGGCTTCGATCATCGGCAAGCTGCCGACTGTCGAGGAGTACATGGAGTACGCGAAGAACATCGACAGCATGGCTGCCGATATCTACCGCTACCTGAGCTTCGACCAGATGGCCGAGTACCGCGATGCCGCGGCCAAGGCCAACATCCCGGTCGTCCAGGCTTGATGTCTCGCTGACCCGGTGAGACAAAAGCCCCACCTCTCAGGAGGTGGGGCTTTTTTGTTTCTGGTGGCACGCTGCAAGCACACCGCGTACCACGCATCGCCCTCAGGCCGGCAGGCTGCGATACAGCTGCTCGACCTCGGCCCGCTCGCACAGGCCTGTCCCCGGGCGCATCACGGTGGCCGCCGCCGCTGCGATGGCAAAGCGCACCGCCTCACGCGCCGGCCAGCCGCGAGCCAGCGCCAGCACCAGCGCGCCGACCATGCTGTCGCCGGCCCCCACCGCACTGCTGACCGGTACCTGCAGCGCGGCAAAACGCTCGATCCCTCCGGCATGGGCCAGCACCGCACCCTCATCCCCCAGCGACAGCACGATCATGCGCGCCACCCCCTGCTCGATCAGCGTCTGCAATGCCGCTTCCTGCGCCGCGGCATCCTCCAGCGGGCGCCCCACCAGCACGGCCAGCTCGCTGAGACTGGGCTTGAGCAGGTCGATCCCCCCCAGGGCTGCGGCATCGCGCAGGGCCTCTCCTGAGCTGTCCAGCGCCAGGCACGCACCCAGCTGACGGGCCAGAGCGGCAAAACGCGCCAGGAAGTCCTTCTGCATGCCAGGTGGAAAACTGCCACTCAGCACCAGCCAGTCCGGACGCGGCGCCGCCAGGGCAATCGCCTCAAGACACGCCTGCTGCTCCTGAGCGGTCAGTGCTGGACCCGGCAGTACGAAACGGTACTGCTGACCGGTGGCCATTTCATCGACCGTGAAGCTCTCCCGGGTGTCGGCGCTGATCGGTACGGCACGCTGGGGCAGCTGCAGATCCGCGAGGATGCGCTCGAGCATGTCGCCGAATGGCCCGCCGGCTGGATAGACAGCCAGCGCCTCCCCCCCCAGATTGCGCACCACCCGCGCCACATTGATGCCACCGCCGCCCGGGTCATAGCGGGGCAGGCTGCAGCGCACCTTGCGGGTCGGCTCGACCGTTGCCACGGCAGTGGTCAGGTCCATGGCGGGGTTCAAGGTCAGGGTGACAATATGGGGCATGGCGGTTCCACAGACGAAGGCACAGAAAAAAGCAGGGCAGGCAACGCTATCCGCCCGGTAAAAACCGGCTCAGCGCACCGGCAGCGGCGAGAACTCCAGCGGCACCCAGACATACCCATCGCCCTCGCGGCGGACATGCCCGATCCCCGGGAACGGCAGGTGACTGCCCGCCACTGGCAGTGCCTGATCGCTGGAGGCTGCCAGTACCCGGCGCCGGGTCGCGATGGCCTGAGGCTTGTCGCTGTCGAATTCGATGGTCACCTCGGGAGCGGCGAACTGCACCGCATGGCTGTGCACGATGTCCCCCCATAGCAACAGGCGCTCACCCGCTGATTCCAGCAGGTAGCTGGTATGGCCCGGGGTGTGTCCAGGAGTGGCCTGGGCGCGAATCCCCGGGATCTGCAGCGTGTCTGGCTCGAAGATCTGCAGACGTCCGGTTTGGGCATAGGGAGCCAGTGCCTCACGCGCCATCCGCCAGGAGCCCTGCGCCTCGGCCGGCACTGCCGCCAGGCGCGCATCATCCAGCCAGTGATCCGCTTCGGCCTTGGGTACAAGGATGTGCGCGCGCTCGAACACCGCTCGCCCGGCGGCATCGCGCAGGCCGCAGACATGATCAGGATGCAGGTGGGTGAGCAGCACGGCATCGACCTGCTCCGGGGCATAACCGGCCGCCCGCAGGTTGCTCAGCAGCTGACCGAGGGAGGGACCAAAACAGCTCGCCGCCCCGCTGTCGACCAGCACCAGCTGCTCGCCGGTATGCACCAGATAGGCATTTACTGCGGTCGGTACGCCCTCGCTGCTGGCCAGAAACTGTGCCGCCAGACGCGCCTCGATCATTTCGGCCGGTGCACCGGCCAGCAGCCCGGTGCCCAGTCGCGTTACACCATCGTGCAGGGCGGTGACCTGCATCTCGCCCACCATCAGCCGGTAGACGCCAGGTACCTGCAGCGGCTGCTGCTCGGCAGGTTGCCCCTGCGCCAGAGGCAGCGCGCCTCCCAGCAGCAAGGCCAGCAGGACAGGACGGGAAATCGAGCAGAAGTTGGGCATCGCAGAAACTCCATGGTCCAGGTGGAGGGGCACAGGCCCCAGGCGTGTGCCGCTTTATGCCCGCAGGCTGGCGCGCTTGTCCAGCCTGAGAGCGCACAATGCCTGCTCACGGATGGTTACAGTATTGCCTGCCGCCTCCCCGGATGGACGGATGCGCTCGCTGGCAGAGCCCCCTAGAATCGGCGCCCTTCCTCCCACAATGAGCCGCTTCCATGGCCCTCTCGCGCGCAGCAGTGCCCCCCGGAACCTCTCCTTCTGCCCGTTGGCACAGACGCCCCTGGCTCAACCTGTTGCTGCTCAGCAGTCTGAGCAGCCTGCTACTGATCGCCGATGACTTTCTGCAGCAGTTATTCACGCCGGCCAATCAGGCCGAGCTTGAGCTGCGCTTCGTGCTGGTAGTCTTTCTGTTCAGCTTCGCCCTTTGGCTGTGCAACATGCCGCGGCTGGTCAGCCTCCTGCTGGGCATGCTGGCGAGCATGCAGCTGATCCAGCTTGGGCATGTATCGTTCTTTGGCGAGCCTTTGAACGCCATGGATGTCGCCAGCCTGTTCAACGACTGGGCCGAGGTGCAGGAAACCGCCTGGCACAGCGTCGCCGATCACTGGCATGTCCTGCCCAGCGTGCTGCTGCCCTATGGCCTGCTGTGCTGGTTGCATTGGCACCTTCCAGAGCGGGTAGCCTTGCCCCGCAGTCGCTGGGCGCTGCTGATCATCCTTGCGGTACTGGCCGCCAAACCGTATCGGGCGACCTATCGCGACTTCACAGCCTTCACGCCCGGTCCGACCCGCAGCGCACTGCATAACAGCTTCAACGCCTTTGCCTATTTTGGTGTGCGCCTGGCATTTCGTGAGCATGAGGCCCTGCCCAAGGCACCTTTTCTGCCCTATCGGGTTCTGGCCCAGCCCCATCGGGCCCGGCATGTATGGGTCGTGGTGGCCGACTCGATCCGCACCGACCGCCTGCCGATGTACGGCTATGAACGCGACACCACACCCACGCTGAACGCCCTGCATGCTCACGGCCAGCTGCTGGCCCGCCCAGGCATTGCTGCCGGCGTCGCCACAGCCGTCAGCTTGCCCAATCTGCTCAATGCCATCCGCGAACCGGGACAATCTCACCTGCTGCGCCAGCAACCGCACAACCTGTTCGCCCTGGCCCGCAGAGCAGGTTTCCGGACCCATTGGGTTTCTGCCCAGGAATCCAGACTGCTCAGTCACCTCGGTCAGCAGCACCTGGATGTCTCCATCACCCGCGAGGACTATCCGCTGCGCTTTTTGCAGCGGCATGACCATGCGCTGATCGATCTGCTGGCCGAGCAAGACTGGCAACATGCCAGCTTTGCCGTGATCAACCTGCGCACCGCCCACCTGCCCTACGAAGAAAACTACGATCAGCATGATGAACCGGTCGCGCCCTGGCCAACCGATGCGACACTGCCGCGCGATGTGCGTCAGGCCAATGCCTACGACAATGCCCTGCGTTATCTCGATGACGTGTTGGCGGAGATCATCACCCGCTTCGAGCAGCTGGAGGGTGAGCGTTACCTGCTGATTACCGGAGACCACGGCCAGTTGCTGGGCGAGCAGGGGCGCTGGGGACACAACGATTTGCGCCGGGAAGTGACCGAAGTCCCGATCCTGGCCATTGCCCGCGATGCACCGCCCCAGGCGCTGCAGGCACTGGCAGCGCAGCGCTGGATCAGCCACTACCAGGCCGCCCACTGGATCGCCGGACAGCTGGGTTGGCACATCGACAATCCCAACCTGCAACCGGGTGAGCACTTCGTGCAGGGCAAACTGCTGTTTGGCGACAACCTGATCCAGCGTGTGGTGGAAACCGAGCAGGGACTGCGCTACGAAGAGCCGCGCCTGCTCAGTCGCTGGCTGCGGGAGCTGCCTGCCAGCCCCTCCCCAGCGCAGGCCGACAAGGGCGTCGCCTCCAGCGTACCGGAGCGCCCTAATGGCTGACGCGACAGGCGGATGAGCGCCCCTGCGCCGCCGGGTATAAGGACAACCACTGCCCGTTCAGGTGCCGCCTGCCGGGCAGTCTGCAGGGCATGGCGAGCGTCTCAGGCGTCCTCGTCCTCGGCCTCGCCCTCCAGACGGCTTGCATAGCTGGGTGCGGCATAGATCCCTACCTCAACCGCCAGGGCCAACAGGCGCTGCAGGTCTTGCCGATAGACCAGCACGGCCTGCAGCTCATCATCCAGCGGCTCACTGAAGTCCACCAGGACATAGCCGCCCTTTTCCGGGTACAGGCTGCTCAGCTGCACCTGGATGCGTCGCAGCGCTGTCAAAAGATCGCTGCGGGCCAGATCGCGTGGCTTGAGCACGAAGCTGACCTGCGGCCCGAAGGAGGCCTGGATCTGCTGATACAGCGCCTGTGCGGTATCGGCCTGGAACAGCACAGTATCCGGCAGGCTGCCGACCACCACCCACTCCCCCAGAGGAATCGGGAAGCTGTCGTCGTAGTTGACATCCGGGTTGGCAGCCAGAAAACCCTCGGCATCGGCATAGGCCGCACTGGCCTCGCCGGCGATGCGCCGGATGTCCTGCTCGGTCATGCAGCCGGAGCTGATCAGGGTGATCAGCTCGCTCAGTGATTCATGCATCGGGAAAATCCTTGGCAGGGAATGAAGGCGCCCATTGTCGCCCAGGCGAGTGCGGCCGGCAGCAAAAGATGCGGGGAGTGAAGGCCTTGCCAGCGGGCAACCGGCGTGCGAAGGCGCGCCATGACGGTGCAGGCTGCACATCCGGGCACCTTTCGCCGTCGCAATCCCTGCCTAAAGCCCACGCCAACTCATTGTTTTTATTGAAAAAACCATAACTGGCACGATCAGTGCTTTGCAGATGGGGAATCTCAACGGAGCTGTACTTCACCGCGCAAGAACAGCCCGCCCCCCAGCGCAAGGAGTAAGACCATGCTCAAACACCTGACGCTCGCCCTCGGCACCACCAGCGCCATCGCCTGTGCCAGCCTGACGCAGGCCGAAAGCGTCGCCAGCCCGGTCGGGGCGTTCGATATCAGCATGAACGTCGGCCTGGCCAGCGACTACATCTACCGCGGCATCTCGCAGACCCAGGGCAATGGCGCCATCCAGGGTGGCCTGGATGTAGCGCACGAAAGCGGCCTGTATGTCGGCACCTGGGCATCGAATGTCGACTTCGGTGGCAAGGCGTCGGTGGAGTTCGACTACTACCTGGGCTTTGCCGGCAGTCTCGGCGAGGAGCTCAGCTACGATCTGGGCTGGATCAAGTACGCCTATCCGGGCGAGAGCCTGCTGAACTTCAGCGAGACCTACGCCAGTCTCAGCGCCTATGGCGCCAGCCTCGGTGCCGCCTACTCCAGCGACTTCGGCGGCAGCGACAGCACCTTGTATACCTATCTCGGCTATGAACACAGCCTGCCTTACGACATCGGTCTGGCCCTGCAATACGGCCGCTACGACTTCAAGCAGGCTACCTTCAACAGTGGCAAGAGCGCCTACAACGACTGGTCAGTCGGTCTGAGCAAGACCCTGGCCGGCCTCGATTTCGGTCTGACCTATACCGACACCAACCTTGGCAGCAGCGACTGTGCAGGCTTTGCCGGCAAGAAGGACTACTGCGACGCCAACGTCACTGTCTCGATGAGCAAGACCCTCTGAAGCGAGGCATCTCCTGACAGCCAGCCCTCAGCCTGCGGCATGAGGGCTCGGCTGGTGCCTTGCACAAGACCGTGACCGCCTGCCGGGCACAGGCTAGCGCCTCACAGCCCGCGCACCAGCACCAGCCCCATCCAGGTAGCCAACAGGCTGGCGCAGACGCTGAAGCCGGCATAGCCCAGCGCGGCGGCCAGCTGGCCACTCTCCAGAAAGCGCAGGGTGTCCAGCGAAAACGTGGAAAAGGTGGTCAGGCCACCGAGAAAACCGGTGATCAGACCCGCACGCAGCGCCAGCGGCAGCTCGGGGCGCAGCAGGAATGCACCATACAGCACCCCGATCAGCAGGCAGCCCAGCAGATTGACCAGCAGCGTTGCCCCGTAGACATGCTGAGGCCAATGACTGGCAACCCAGTGCGCCGTCATGAAGCGCAGCAGGCACCCGGCTGCTCCACCGACAGCAACCGCCAGGATGGCCACAATCATGAAGGTCTCCGGCGGCGCGTGCTGAGCCGGTCCAGCTCGGCCAGATGGGCGAGCTTCTCGCCAATCTTCACCTCAAGTCCACGGGCTACCGGCTGGTAGTAAGACTGCGCTGGCAATCCTTCGGGAAAATAGTTCTCGCCGGCCGCATAGGCCTGCGGCTCGTCGTGGGCGTAACGGTAGTCCTCGCCATAGCCCTGCGCCTTCATCAGGCGGGTCGGCGCATTGCGCAGATGCAGCGGCACCTCGAGCGAGCCACCGGCTTGTGCATCACGCAGCGCCGCCTTGAAGCCCTTGTAAACGGCATTGCTCTTTGGTGCACAGGCCAGGTAGACGATGGCCTGGGCGATGGCCCGTTCCCCCTCGGGACTGCCCAGACGCTCCTGCACCTGCCAGGCATCCAGACACAGACTCAGGGCACGCGGATCAGCGTTGCCGATGTCCTCGCTGGCCATGCGCACCACGCGGCGCGCCAGATAAAGCGGATCGCAGCCGCCATCAAGCAGCCGCGCCAACCAGTACAGCGCCGCATCCGGGCTCGAGCCGCGCACCGACTTGTGCAGGGCGCCGATCTGGTCGAAGAAGGCTTCACCGCCCTTGTCAAAGCGCCGCCGGCTGTCGCCGAGTACCCCTTCCAGCAGGGCGGTGTCGAGCACGGCGTCATCCTCCAGCAGATCGGCGGCGTTCTCCAGCAGATTGAGCAGACGGCGTCCGTCACCATCGGCCGCCGCCACCAACAGATCCGCTGCATCTTCGCTGATGCGCAGATGACGCTCACCGAGCCCGCGCGGCTCCTCAAGGGCCCGCTGCAGCAAAAGACGCAGCGCAGCTTCATCGAGGCTCTTCAGCACATAGACCCGTGCACGCGACAGCAACGCATTGTTCAGCTCAAAGGACGGATTCTCGGTGGTAGCGCCGACAAACAGCAGCGTGCCGTCTTCCACATAGGGCAGGAAGGCATCCTGCTGCGCCTTGTTGAAGCGGTGCACCTCATCGACAAACAGCAGGGTACGCCGCCCGTAGCGGGCCTTCTGCTGCTGAGCGGCTTCAACCGCCTGACGAATCTCCCGAACACCGGCCAGAACGGCCGAGATCGTCTCGAAATGGGCATCACCCAGTTGCGCCAGCAGCCGCGCCAGGGTGGTCTTGCCGACCCCGGGCGGCCCCCAGAAGATCATCGAGTGCAGCGCTCCCTGCTCCAGCGCCTCGCGAAGCGGCTTGCCGCGT
The DNA here is from genome assembly GCA_964517735.1 of uncultured Pseudomonas sp. Lineage (GTDB taxonomy): Bacteria > Pseudomonadota > Gammaproteobacteria > Pseudomonadales > Pseudomonadaceae > Geopseudomonas. Next base: position 3,961 of record CAZFFB010000037.1, on the reverse strand, counting down.
GCCAGCAGATGCGCCTGACCGACGTACTCCTCCAGCGTGCCCGGACGCATCCGCGCCGCCAGTGGCTGGATGGCCGCAGGACCGGCAAACAGGTCCATCGCCGCTCAGCGCTCCTCGATCACATCGGTGCCGGGCGGTGGCACGAAGGTGAACTGGCTGCTGTCCAGCGGCACGTTCTGCCGCACCCCCAGGAAGAGGATATTGGTGCGCTGACCGATGCTGTCGATCAGCTGCATGTCATTGATCAGGCCATTGCGAAACGACAGGCGCAGGGTATCGAACAGGGTATCGCTGGCGCGGGGCTTGAGGATGAAGTCCACCACGCTGCCCCCTTCCTGGTAGCTGATGGTGAAGTTTTCACGGATCTTCGAGACATCGCCCGACAGCAGCAAGGCCGGCGTATGGGTCAGACGCTGATCCAGCGCCTGAATGGTCACCTGCTCAAGATCGGGATCATACAGCCAGACCTTCTGACCGTTGGAGACCAGCAGCTGCTCCATCGGTGCATCGGTGTGCCAGCGCAGCAGGCCGGGGCGCTTGAGAGCCATCTCGCCGCTGGCCTCCTGCAGCTGGGTGCCGGAGCCATCCAGGGTCAGCTGGGAAAAGCGCCCGCTCAGGGTCTGCGCCTGCCCCAGAAGATCCGTCAGGCGCTGCACCGCACGGCGGTCATCCTCGGCCTGGACCAGGCTGGCACCCAGGGTCAGGGCACCCAGCAACAACATTCGAATCAGACGCATAGAGCCTCGCTCAGTCGCGCAGCGGCGCCGGCGCGATCACTTCGCGAGAGCCGTTGCTGTTCATGGAAGTCACCACACCAGCCATCTCCATGGCCTCGATCATCCGTGCGGCACGGTTGTAGCCGATCTTCAGCTTGCGCTGCACCGCGGAAATTGACGCACGGCGGCTTTCGGTGACAAAGCGCACCGCCTCGTCGTACAGCGGATCTTCCTCGCTGCCCTCGCCACCCTCGCCGCCGGTCGAATCATAGGATCCGCCACCCCCCTCCTCAGTTCCCGCAAGGATATCCTCGATGTAATCCGGGGCGCCGCGCATCTTCCAGGCCTCGACGGTGCGATGCACCTCGTCATCGGAAACAAAGGCGCCATGCACGCGGATCGGCAGGCCAGTGCCCGGCGGCAGGTAGAGCATGTCGCCATGCCCGAGCAGCTGCTCGGCGCCCCCCTGGTCGAGGATGGTGCGCGAGTCAATCTTGCTGGACACCTGGAAAGCAATACGGGTCGGGATGTTGGCCTTGATCAGACCGGTGATCACATCCACCGAGGGACGCTGGGTCGCGAGGATCAGGTGGATGCCGGCAGCACGCGCTTTCTGGGCAATACGGGCAATCAGCTCCTCGACCTTCTTGCCGACGATCATCATCATGTCGGCGAACTCGTCCACCACCACCACGATAGTCGGCAGGGCCTTGAGGGGCGGCGGCATGTCATCCGGACTCTCGCGCCGGTACAGCGGATCCCCCAGCGGCATGCCGGCCTCCTCGGCCTCGCGCACCTTGCGGTTGAAACCGGCCAGGTTGCGCACGCCCATCGCCGCCATCAGTTTGTAGCGCCGGTCCATCTCGGCGACGCTCCAGCGCAGCGCGTTGGCCGCCTCCTTCATGTCGGTGACCACCGGGCAGAGCAGGTGCGGGATGCCCTCGTAGATCGACAGCTCGAGCATCTTCGGGTCGATCATGATCAGCCGTACCTGCTCGGGCGTCGATTTGTAGAGGATCGACAGCAGCATGGCGTTGACCCCCACCGACTTGCCCGAACCGGTGGTGCCGGCTACCAGCAGGTGCGGCATACGGGCCAGATCGGCTGTGACCGGATGCCCACCGATGTCGTGACCGAGGGCGATGGTGACCACCGATTTGGCTTCCTCGAACTCGGGCGTGGTCAGTACCTCGGAGAAGCGCACGATCTGGCGATTCTCGTTGGGCACCTCGATGCCCACGGTAGTCTTGCCGGGGATCACCTCCACCACCCGCACGCTGATTACCGCCATCGAGCGAGCCAGATCCTTGGCCAGATTAGTGATGCGGCTGACCTTGATGCCGGCGGCCGGCTGGATTTCAAAGCGGGTGATCACCGGCCCCGGATGTGCCGACACCACCTGCACTTCGACACCGAATTCCTTGAGCTTGATTTCCAGCAGCCGCGACATCGACTCAAGGGCCTCGGGAGAGAAGCTGTTCGGGCGAATCTGCGGTGGATCGAGCAGTGACAGGGGCGGCAGGGTACCGACCAGCCCTGCATCGACGACAACCGGTGCCACACCGGGATAGGCGGTCACGGTCTGCGGCTGCGGGCGGGCCACCGGCGCGGCCGCAAGCGACGCTGGGGGTACAGACACTGCGCCGGGCATGGGCGCTGCGGCTGCGAAGGTGCTGACGGATGGACCCGGTACAGCCGGTGTGGCCTCTGGCAGGTCGAAGGGCAGGTCATCGTCCAGCTCGTCCATGTCCAGCTCCTCCTCCGCCAGCCGGTCTTGCGGCGGCGCTGGCCAGGATGGCGTGGCCACCGCCGCAGCGGGAGCGCTTGGGATCGTCGGCGGCGCAACCGGGGCAACGGCGGCAGGGCTCGGGGCGGGCGGAGCGACTGCCGGCATGATGTGGGCAGCCGGGCTAACAGCCGGCGTTGGGGAAGTGACGGGCGCAACCGGAGCAACAGCCGGCGCTGGGGAAGTGACAGGCGCAACCGGGGCAACAGTCGGCGCTGAGGGAGTGACGGACGCAATCGAGGCAACAGCCGGTGCTGAGGGAGTGACGGGCGCCATCGGCTCAACAGTCGGCGCTGAGGGGGTGATGGATGCAATCGGCGCAGCAGGCGTGCTCGGGACTGCAGGCGCGGGGGTTACACCTGCCGCGGCCCATGCAACCGGTTCAGCGGCGGCAACAGGCATCACCGGGGCACGCGGGGGTTGCGCGCGGGCAGGTTCGGCCGGGCCGAACGGCTCATCCTCCAGCCAGTCGGCTGGATCATCCTCGAACACCGGCTCGCGTCGCTCGACAGGCTCAGCCGTCTGGATGGCGCTACGGGGTGCCTTGAAGGCCAGTGCCGCCAGCGCAGCACCTGCGCCGGTCACCGCACCGGCCGCGCTGCGCCCGGCAGTGGAAACCAGGCGTGTGACACCGGTCAACGGGCGCCCCACCTGACCCAGGCGTGTAGCAAAGCGCTGCGACGCGACACGCCCCTCACCATCCTGCACCGCGGAACGAGAGGCGCTCGGAGTAGCCAAGGCTGGACCACGACTGGCCACGCGCTCGGCCTGCGCATCGGCCTCGCGCAGCTTGAGACGCAGGGCGCGCTGCTCGCTGCGAGCCGCCCACCAGCGGCTGGCCAGCCCCTGCAGCACTTCGACCAGATCAAGGGTCACCTTGCCGATCAGATCCATCAGGCGCAGCCAGGACAGCTTGCAATAGATCGTCCAGCCCAGAGCAAACACGGCGATGAACAGCAAGGTGCCACCCTGCACATTCAGGGCATCCACGGTCCACTCGCCAAGGGCCTTGCCCAGTATGCCGCCGGCTGAGGCCTGCGGATTGACCTCAAGGGACTGGAACTGAATGGCCGCCAGCACCGCGGTGGCCAGCAGCAGGAAGAATGCCCCAAGCAGACGCCAGCCGACCAGCAGGGCGCTCCACTGCAGCGGCTCGTGACGGGTGAAGAACAGCTCAAGCTGCTTGATCAGCAGCAGGATCGGCAGTGCATACGCGCCATAGCCGAGCACGACAAAACACAGGCTGGCCGTCCAGGCGCCCATACGCCCAGCGATGTTCTGCACCTGCGCGGCGCTGGTGGCCATGTCGTAGCCAGGGTCCTGGGGGGAATAGCTGAACAGGGCCATGCACAGGTAAACAAGCAGCATGGCCAGCGCGATCATCACCACTTCCCTGAAGCGGTAGCCAAAGCGCAGCGGCGGCAAGGCTTTCGGCCTGGTGCTGGACGAGCGGGAGGCC
>CAZFFB010000036.1:0-11639 GCA_964517735.1 uncultured Pseudomonas sp. | reverse complement strand
CCGGCAGCCAGCCGAACACCGGGAACAGCGCCGCCTTGATGGCAAAGGCCAGCAACATCATCAGGATGGCCAGTGCTGCACCGTCGCTGGCCGCCTCGGCACGAAACAGCAGCGCCAGCTCACCCATGCTCAGGGTACCGGCGCTGCCATACAGCAACCCTGCCGCCAGCAGGAACAGCAGGGTCGCCAGCAGGTTAAGGGCCACATAGGTGAGGGTGCCGGCCAGCCGGCGCGGCCCGCCGCCCAGCGAGAGCAGGGCGAAGGAGGCGATCAGCAGCACCTCGAACCACACATAAAGATTGAACAGATCCGCAGTGGAGAAGGCGCCGCCCAGACCGGCCAGCAGGCCATGCACGAACAGGTGGAAATGCCGCTCCAGACGCCCGTGCCCCTGATGCGTCAGGCCGTAGACCAGGGTCGCCAGTCCCACCAGCGCACTGATGGCGATCAGCGCCGCGCCAAGCCGGTCGATCACCAGGGCAATACCAAAGGGCGCCTGCCAGCCGCCCAGATGGGCGACCAGCACCACGCCCTGCTGCGCCTGCCAGACCAGCGCGACCCCCACCGCCACCAGGCTTGCGCTGCCCAGCAGGCTGATGCGGATCACCCACGGCCCCAGATGGCGCAGCAGGATGCAGGCCACCAGGGTCAGCAGCGGCACCAGCAGCGGTGCGACGATCAGCCCGTTCATGCGCGCGGCTCCTCATCGGCCGCCGGCCCCTGGCGCAGATCCGGCGCCTGGGCCTCGGTGCGGGCGCTGATCCGGTCGATCTCCCGCTCGCCATGCAGCTCGCGGCTGCGCTTGAGTACGGCCAGCACAAAGGCAAACAGCGCAAAGCCGATGACGATGGCGGTCAGCACCAGCGCCTGGGGCAGCGGATTGGCCGCGCCGGCCGGCACCACCCCACCGGGGGTGAAGGCGGCGCTCTCGCTGCCCAGCCGGCCAGCGGCCAGTACCGCCAGGTTGATGGCGTTGCCCAGCACGGCGATGCCCAGAACCACCCGCCGCAGGTTGCCATCGAGCAGCATCCAGAGGCCGATGCCTGCCAGGGCGGCTACCGTCAGCGCACTCAGCCAGATCATCTCAGTACTCCTCCATGGCCAGTCGTTCGAACAGGTAGAGCACCGCCCCGAGCACGGTCAGGAAGACCCCAACATCGAACAGCAGCGGCGTCCCCAGCGGCAGATCCCCCAGCCACAGCCAGTGGGCGGTAAAGAAGGCACCGCCTTCCAGAAGGCCCAGTGTCGCTGCCCCCAGGGCGATCGCCAGCCCCAGCCCGATCAGTGTGCGGGGCTTGCAGCGCAGCAGTCGCTGCGCTGCATCATGGCCCTGACTGAGCACCAGCAGTACGCCGCCGGCCGCTGCGGCCAGTCCGCCAATGAAGCCGCCGCCGGGCAGGTTGTGGCCGCGCCAGAGCAGCAGCAGCGCCGCGCCGAGCAGCAGCCAGATTACCGGCCGCAGACCGTGACGCAGCAGCGTGGAGCGAAACACATCATCACCCCGAGGCACTGGCTGGCGGCGGCGTCCCGGATTGATCAGGCTGGCGGCCGCCAGTGCCGCCAGGGCGACCACGAGAATTTCGCCCAGGGTATCGAACGCCCGGAAGTCCACCAGGATCACATTGACCACGTTGGCGCCCTGGCCCTGGCTGTGGCTGTTGTGCAGGTACCAGTCGGCGATGCCGCCCGGCAGCGGCGCCGCCGTGGCCACCAGCAGACTGGCACCGATGGCCAGCCCGAACAGCAGCGCCAGCACCGCCCGCGGCGCCGAATGCCGGGTGCGGCTGCGCCCAAGCGGCGGCAGACGGCGATAGATCAGCGCCAGCAGCACCACGCCGAGGCTTTCCACCATCAGCATGGTCATGGCCACATCCGGTGCCTGTACGCTGAAGAACAGCAGGGTCAGCCCCAGCCCGCTGACCCCAAGCGCCGCCACCAGACTCAGTCGCCCCGCAAGCCAGGCGCAGGCCGCTGCGCCGCCCACGGCCAGTAATGCTCCGGCCAGCGCCCCGGGCTTAGCCTGATGCAGGTCGAAGGCCGGCAGCGGCCAGCCCAGCCAGGACAGGCCAATGAACAGCAGGCTGCTGATCACCAGTGTCATCAGCCCGAGGTGCTGGCGCAGCGCGCCGTGCTGGAAGGCGCTGGCGGCCAGTGCGGCGAGGGCGAACACACGCTTGAGCAGGCGGTCCCAGAGCAGGTCGCCGCTGAAGTCCCACAACCACTGCAGCGGGCGCAGCAGCGCCATCAGCAGGTCGCGGCGCAGGTAGAAGAACACCCCCAGCGACACCGTCAGCAGGCTGGCGATCAGCGCCGGGGTAATGCCGCCCCACAGGTAGAGATGGACCTGCACCGGGCCGGTGGCGATGTTCTGCACCGCGGTGTTCACCAGCCAGGTCTCCGGCCAGCTGTTCCAGGCGCCGAGCAGGAAGCCGCCGAGCGCCAGCAGCAGCGGCCCCAGCCACATCGGCGCGCCGACCTCGTGGGGCTCGCGCGGGTAGTTGCCGCGCGCGCCAAGGAAGGTCTTGACGAACACCAGGCCGGCGGCGGCGAACAGCAGCGCGTTGGTGACCACCATCACCGCGGTGACCGCCCAGCCGATTCCTCCCAGCTCGATCAGCCCGCTGTACTTGAACTCCTTGGCGATGAAGCCGAAGAACGGCGGCAGGCCGGCATTGGAGAACGCCGCCAGGGCCACCGCCGCGCCGGTCAGCGGCATGGTGCGCCACAGCCCGCCGAGCAGCCGGTGGTCGCGGGTGCCGGTGGAGTGGTCGATGGCACCGACCGCCATGAACAGCGCGCCCTTGTACAGCGAATGGGCGACCAGGTAGAGCACGAAGGCCTGCAGGCCGTAGGGCGTGTTGCTGCCGATCAGCAGGGTCAGCTGGCCGAGCACCGCCACCGTGGTGTAGGCCAGGAGGCGCTTGAGGTCGGTCTGGCGGATCGCCAGCAGCGCGCCGAGCACCGCAGTGACCGCGCCGAAGGTGATCAGGATGCTGCTCCAGCCCAGCGAGCCACCGAGGGTCGGGTTGAGGCGGGCGAGCAGGAACACCCCGGCCTTGACCATGGTCGCCGAGTGCAGATAGGCCGACACCGGGGTCGGCGCGGCCATCGCGTTGGGCAGCCAGAGGTGGAAGGGCACCTGCGCCGACTTGGTGAAGCAGCCGAGCAGCACCAGCAGCAGGATCGCCGGGAACAGCGCATGGGACTGCACTGTCGCGGCATCGAGGGCGGAGATCTGCCAGCTGCCACCGGCCGTGCCGAGCAGGATCAGCCCGGCGAGCAGCGCCAGGCCGCCACCGCCGGTGATCAGCAGCGCCTGCAGCGCGGCGCGGCGTGCTTCGGGCTGGCAGTGCAGGAAACTGATCAGCAGGTACGACGCCACACTGGTCAGCTCCCAGAACACGAACAGCCCGATCAGGTCGTCCGACAGCACCAGGCCGAGCATCGCCAGCATGAAGATCAGCAGGTAGGCGTGGAAGCGGCCGAGCTGCGGGTGATCGTGCAGGTAGGCGCCGGCGTACAGCACCACCAGGGTGCCGATGCCGCTGACCAGCAGGCCGAACAGCAGCGCCAGGCCATCCAGGCGCAGGTTGAGGCCGATGCCCAGCGTCGGCACCCAGGCCAGCGAGGCGCTCAGCACCTGGCCGTCGGCCACCGCCGGCATCTGCGCCAGCAGCCAGAGGAACACCGCCAGCGGCGCCAGGGCCAGCAGCAGGCCACTGCGCGCCTGCAGGTAGCGGGTCAGCAGTGGTGCCAGCAGGGCTGTCAGGGCGATCAGCAACAGGGCATGGAACATGGTGGGTTATCCGTGGACAGGCGCTGGGGGCCGGAAAACGGCACGCCCTTTTTCCAAGAAAAGCAGAAAGGACGTTGATTTGTCAGGCCAAAAGACGTTTGCGAATGTTGCCTGTCAGGTCGGCGGCGCACGGCGAGGGCGCGGAGGGGTACAGGCCGCCGCCGTGTGTCTCAGGGGCGAGGCCGGCAGCGCAGCAGGCTGATGTGTGCGGTACTCCAGCCCGTGGCGGGCTGGAGTGTCCTTGCCGGATGGGGATCAGCCGAAAACGGTTTCGCCGCTCAGGCCGTTGTCTTCGATGATCTCGCGCAGTCGGCGCAGTGCCTCGACCTGGATCTGGCGCACCCGCTCGCGGGGCAGGCCGATATCGCGACCGACTTCCTCGAGGGTCCCGCACTCATGGCCGCGCAGGCCGAAGCGGCGGATCACCACCGCGCACTGCTTTTCCGGCAGCTGTGACAGCCACAGGTCGATGCTCTCCTGCAGTTCGGCGTCCTGCAGCAGCTCGCAGGGGTCACAGGGCTGCTCATCGGCCACCACATCCAGCAGGGTGTGCTCGGAGTCATGCCCGATCTGGGCGTCGGCGGAGATGATGCGCTCGTTGAGGCGCATGGTGCGGCTGACTTCGGCCACCGGCTTGTCGAGCAGGCGGGCGACCTCCTCGATGCTCGGCTCATGGCTGAGCTTCTGTGACAGTTCTCGGCCGGCCCGCAGGCAGACGTTGACTTCCTTGACCACGTGAATCGGCAGGCGAATGGTGCGGGTCTGGCTCATCAGTGCCCGTTCGATGGTCTGGCGGATCCACCAGGTGGCGTAGGTGGAGAAGCGGAAGCCGCGCTCGGGATCGAACTTCTCCACGGCGCGGATTAGGCCGAGGTTGCCCTCCTCGATCAGATCCAGCAGCGATAGGCCACGGTTGTGATAGCGGCGGGCAATGCGTACCACCAGGCGCAGGTTGCTCTCGATCATGCGCCGCCGACCCGCCGTATCGCCCTGGCGGGCCAGGCGTGCAAAGTGCACTTCCTCCTCGGCACTGAGCAGCGGCGAGAAGCCGATCTCGTTGAGGTAGAGCTGGGTGGGGTCGAGGGCCAGGCCATCAGCCTCGCTGCTGCGCCGCGCGCTGCTCTCAGGTTGCATGGTCTGCGCCAAAGGCGTGGCTGCCTCCTCGGGTGCGGTGTGTTCTTGCAGAGTCAGTGCTTCAGGATCGAGCGAGGCGTATTGTCTGTTGGTGATACTCATCTTATGGCTTCCTCTGCTGGATGATCGATGAAGGCCGCGCATGCCGGCAGCACTTCTGCGCCTCATGAATACCTTATCGAAGTCAAAAAAACACCACTCATCGATTTTTCTAGACAAAAGCATGCCTTGGATCAATGGGGTGACATATTTTTGATGGTCTTGTGTGTCATTAATCTGGCGAAAGACGCCGGCCGGCCAGGTATCTGAGGTCCTCGCACAGCACGGCAATCCCTGCAGGCACTGCTATGCTCACAGCATCAATCATTTATATTTCAGAGATGGCGCATGCGTTCATCAAGACTGTGTCGCAGCCAGCAGGCAGGTCTTCGCCCGGTGTGGCTGATTGCGTTGCTGCCGACCGTGTGTGGCCTGCTGCTGAGTATCTGGGGATACCATCAGGCCCAGGCTTACAACGCGCAGCAAGTGCGCCAGCAGTTCGAGTATCTGGCCCGTGAGCGCCTGAGCCGCTTTGCCGAGCGCCTGCAGGAGCGCGAGCGCGATCTGCGTGCCCTGCAGCGCTTCTTTGACATGCAGGGCGATGATCCGCAGGCCTTCGAGCGCTTCGCTGCGCCGCTGCTGGATGACAACCTGGTGCTGGCCTGGGCGCCACGGCTGTCGCTGGAAGAGGGAGCGTCGACACGGGAGGCGCAGCTGGCGGACTTCACGGCCCGTGCCCACGCTCGTGGTGCTGGGGATTTTCTGCTGCGCGAAGCTGCCGAAGATGGCACATTCCAGCCGCTGGGCGAGCGCCCGGTCTACTTCCCGCTGCTCTATGGCGTGGCCCGCGAAAGCATCGGTCTGCCGCGAGGCCTGGACATGGCCTCGCCCGGGCCGCGGCGTGTGGCGCTCGAACAGGCGCTGGCCTGGCAGGACATCAGTGCCAGCCAGGCGCTGCGTCTGACGATTGGCGAGGAGCGCGATCGCTTGTCGCTGCTGCTGTTCGCGCCGGTCTATCGCACCATCACGGCCGGCGCGCCGGCCAGCCTTCAGGGTGTGCTGTTCAGTGGACTCAGCCTGCGCCAGCTGCTGGAAGAGAACGTGCATCCGGGTTTTCTGGGCACGCTGGCCGTTGAAGTTCACGATCCGCAGGCACCCGGTGCCTCACTGATCTATGCCTATGGCAAGGCGGCCGACGATACAGCGTTGCTGCTGGTCGACACGGTGAGCAGTGCTCTCTGGGGCTATCACATGCATCTGCGTCCGACCGTCGAGTTCTATCGCCAGGCTGCGCCGTCCATGGGCTTGCCAGTGCTGCTGTCTGGCATCAGCCTCAGCCTGCTCTTGGGCGTGCTGCTGCTGACCATGCTCGGCCAGCGCCAGCGTGCGCTGCGTCTGGTGGCCGAGCGCACGGCCGAGCTGCAGTCCAGTCGTGAGAGCCTGCAGCACATCAATGCCCGGCTGAACAGCTTGCTGGAAGCCGCCAGTGAGGTGTTGATCATCAGCGTGGATGGCGAGGGTTATATCCGCAGTGCCAACAGCGGTGCCGAACGCCTGCTCGGCCTGCCGCGGCAGATGCTGGAACACTCATCGCTCGCCAGCGTGCTGGACAGTCACCAGCTGGCGCTGTCGGCAGGGCTTGATCTGCATGATGAGCCTGTGGTGGAGGTGATTGAGGCGCTGCTGTCCACGCGCTTTCATGCCTCTCTGGATACCCTGCTGCGCCGGCATGACAGTGCCCTGTTGCCGGTGACTTTGATGTGCTCGCGGATCCGCAACGGCAGTGGTCAGAACGATGGTTACCTGCTGATCGCCATCGACACCAGCGAGCGCCAGCGCATCCTTGCCGCCCTCAAGGAGCGCAGTGCACTGCTGGCGCGTCTCGGCGCGCAGGTGCCGGGCTGTATCTACCAGTTCCAGCTGCATCCCGATGGCCATGCCTCACTACCTTATGCCAGTACCGGGCTGCAGGAGGTCTTCGAGCTGCTGCCAGAGCAGGTGATGCGTGATGCCAGTGCATTGTTCGAGCGCATTCATGCCGAGGATCGCACCCGCATCGCAGACTCGATTGCCGACGCAGCCCATGCCCCCAGCCGCTGGCAGGATGACTTCAGGGTGCTGCTGCCAATACGCGGGCAGCGCTGGCTGCACGCCGATGCCGTGCCGGAGCGGCTGGCCGATGGCTCGGTGCTCTGGTACGGCTATGTCAGCGATATCAGTGATCTCAAGCAGGTCGAGGATGAGCTGCGCACCCTGACCATCACCGATGCGCTGACCGGCATCCATAATCGACGCTTCTTCCTCGATCAGCTCGAACAGGAGCTGGCCCGCCAGAAACGCACCGGCCAGGCACTCAGTCTGCTGCTGCTGGATATCGACCACTTCAAGCGGGTCAATGACACCTACGGCCACGCTGTCGGTGATCAGGTACTGCAGGAGCTGTGCCGGCGGATCAAGGCGCGGCTGCGCCGGCTCGACGTGTTCTGCCGCTTCGGGGGTGAGGAGTTTGTGATCATCTGCCCGGAAACTGGCCTGGAGGCGGCGGTGCAGCTGGCCGAGCAGCTGCGCGAGATGATCGCAGCGACGCCGTTCGAGCAGGTCGGGATCGTCACCATCAGCCTTGGGGTGGGCGCTGCGCGGATCGGCGACTCCAGCGGCAGTCTGCTGCAGCGCGCGGATCAGTCGATGTATGTCGCCAAGCAGAGCGGCCGCAACCGGGTATGTGATGAGCGCAGTCTGCAGGGCTGATCCTCAGTACTGCAGGGCCAGCAGTGTCTTGCTGCGCTGATAGCGCGCCAGTCGCTCGGCGAGGGCCGCTGGCAGCTGCGCCGGCTGCATGACGGCACAGCGCCGGTAGAAGTCCAGCAGATCCGGGTGGCAGAACAGCCAGATCGGTCCGTCATGCTGGCGGCGCACCTCGCCGAGCAGCTGACGGGCCAGTCCCTGTCCGCGCCGCGCCCGCTCGACCAGCAGCCCGGTCAGCCAGTGGCCGTCGGCGGTGGGTGTCAGGCACAGCGCCGCGATGATTCCACCATCGTGCATGACCCAGGGCCTGGCCCCTGCCGGGATGCGCATGGCGCTGCGCTGCTCGCGGTAGAAGCGTTGCAGCAGTGGATACTGCAGCTCGGGCAGGGCCTTGCAGTGCATGCCTGCAGTGCCTTAGCGCTTGCCCATCGAGCGGCGGGTGCCCCGCGGGGCGGCGCCGGGGTGGCGGGTGTGGTCGCAGCCCTGCGGGCGCGGATAGCCCGGTGTCTGTGTGGTGCGGGGAGCGTAGGTCTTGGCCGAGAACGGGAAGCGGAAGGTGGCCGGGGCCTCGGCGCAGGCCGTGGCGGCGTCAGGCTGCTCGCCCGTGGCGGTGGTATCGGTGGTATCGGCTGGGGCTGGCGATTGCGGGTGCATGGGAATGAACTCCTGGCAAAAAGGGTACTGCTGGCGCGGCACAGGAAAAACGATCGCCGGCTCAGACCTTGCGGACGAACTGCGATTTGAGCTTCATGGCGCCGATGCCGTCGATCTTGCAGTCGATGTCATGGTCACCGGTCACCAGGCGGATGCCCTTGACCTTGGTGCCGACCTTGACCACCAGCGAGCTGCCCTTGACCTTGAGATCCTTGATCACGGTGACGGTGTCACCATCGACCAGCGGATTGCCGACCGCATCACGGATCACCACGTCGGACGGCGCGCCTTCGCCGGCGTCATCCAGCACGGACCATTCGTGCCCGCATTCCGGGCAGATCAGCGAGGGACCATCTTCATAGGTGTACTCGCTCAGGCAGTGCGGGCAGGGGGGCAGGGTGCTCATGGTGACTCCGTGGCGGATGAAAGGCCGTGCATTGTATAGGGTTTTGCTGCGCTGACCGTCAGGCCAGACCGACGTAGACGTTCTGCACATCGTCATGGTTGTCGAGGGCTTCGAGGAAGGCCTCGACGTCCTCCAGCTCGGCGCCCGACAGGCTGACCGGGTTCTTCGCCTTGTAGCCAAGGTTGGCCGACTGCACGGTGAAGCCGAACTCCGGCAGCGCCTTGCACACCGCATCAAGGTCGGTCGGCTCGGTGTAGAACAGGGTGGCGCCATCCTCGGCGGCTTCAAAGTCCTGAGCGCCGGCCTCGATGGCCGCCAGTTCCGGGTCGGCATCGCCTTCGGGGCTCGCTTCGATCATGCCCAGGTAATCAAAGTCCCAGCTGACTGAGCCGGAGCTGCCCAGCTGGCCCTTGCGAAACAGCACGCGGACTTCCGCCACGGTGCGATTGACGTTATCGGTCAGGCACTCGACGATCACTGGCACCTGGTGCGGGGCGAAGCCCTCATAGACGGTGCGTTCGTAGTTGACCACCTCGCCGGACAGGCCTGCGCCTTTCTTGATGGCGCGCTCCAGGGTGTCCTTGGGCATCGAGGCTTTCTTGGCCTGGTGCACGGCCAGACGCAGTTTGGGGTTCATGTCCGGATCGGCGCCGTTGCGTGCGGCGATCATGATTTCTTTCACCAGCTTGCCAAAGATCTTGCCCCGGGCATTGGCGGCGGCTTCTTTGGGTTTGGCTTTCCACTGGGCGCCCATATCGGTTTCTCTCGCTGCGGCATCAAGGTCCCGGGACAGCCCCGGAACAGGAGTGGCGATTCTAGCGGCTGGGCAGCCGGCCGGCATCTTTCCTGGTCATGCCCGTGCGGGCATCCAGGTCGGGCAAGGCGGTGGGGCAGTGGTTGTGAGGGGCAGGGGTTTTCATTATCCTGCCCACTGTTTTCACGACAATCGGATGTTTTTCATGCTCGAAACCACCCTCGAACAGCTAGAAGCCCTGGTCAGCGAGCTGCTGCGTCAGAATCAGAATCTTGGTGAGCATTGCCGTCTGCTGGAACAGCAGCTGCAGCAGGCTCGCGAAGAGAACGACAACCTGCAGTTGGCCGCCCTCGAACAGGAAGAAAAGCAGGCAGCCAGCCAGGCCCGTCTGCAGGCGCTGGTGCAGCGTCTGGGTGGTCTGGGCGGTCACGGCCACGGCGGCGCCTGATGAGCGTCAGCACTGTCCGCGTGCTCAGCATCCTCGGTCGCGAGTATGGGATCCGCACGACGGCCGAAGGCGATCAAGCCCTGCAGCAGGCCGCTGCCTTGCTTGAGACGCGCCTTGAGGAGCATCGCCAGCGCTTCCCCCGGGCCGGCAGCCACGAGCTGCTGGTGCTGACCGCCCTCAATTTGTGCGTGCCGCTGCTGGAGCAGGAGCAACGCCTGCAGGGCGCCGAACAGCGCCTGCAGGCCTGTATCGCCCGCCTCAGTGCAGCGGCTGGCGTTTGATGGTCTTGAGCAGGTCCTCGGGGCTGATCTGACCGACGATGCTCGCCGCGCTGCCTGGTTGCGGCTGGCTCAGGATGTGCCCCTTGATCTTGCCGACCACGTGCATCTCGCACGGCTTGCAGTCGAACTTCAGGGTCAGCACCTCGTCGCCGTGTACCAGCTGCATCGGCGCGACCTTGGTGCGCACCCCGGTGTAGCCCTTGGCCTGCTTGGGGCAGAGGTTGAAGGAGAAGCGCAGGCAGTGCTTGGTGATCATCACCGGCACCTCGCCGGTCTCCTCGTGGGCCTCGTAGGCGGCGTCGATCAGCTGCACGCCGAAACGCTGGTAGAAAGCCCGTGCCTTCTCGTTGTAGACGTTGGCGAGGAAGCTCAGGTGCGACTCCGGGTAGACCGGCGGCGGCACGCTGACCGGCTTGCGGCTGCCACGCGGATGCACCGCCAGACGCGCCGCGGTCAGCGCCTCGATGGCCTCGCGGCGCAGCGCCTTGAGCTGCGAGTTGGGCACGAACGGCAGCTCGGTGGCGACGATCTCCACGCCGTCGGCGTGATAGAGGGTGTTGCCCAGCTGGCCGAGCAGCTCGCGCAGTTGCTCGCGGGCCTGCTCCGGCTTGTTGGCTGCGCCGAACGGGCCGTCCAGGCTCACCGCGGCGCTCACGCCGTCCTCGCTGCTGACGGTCAGGGTGATCCGTTCCGGGTGCAGTTCGGCTGTCCAGTTGACGCCGATGCGCCGCTCGGCGGAGGTCTTCTGCAGCGCCTGCTGCCAGTTGTGGTCGAGGTTGCGGTTGAGCGGATGGTTGGGACGCAGACGCTTCAGCTCTTCCGGCATCTCGTTGGGCTCGACGCGGTACTGCCAGCGCGGCTCGCCGTCCTCCTCGTCCTGCCCGAGCAGTTCGACCACGCTGGCGCGAAAGCCCACCACCTCGCGCTTGATCAGCACGTTGAGGCCGTCGCCGTTGGCCAGCGGGTCAGTGGTGCGGGCGATCAGGTCGCGCTTGCCGACCCTGAGCACCTCGCCGACCGGCAGGCCGGTGAACTTCGGCGAGTCGAAGGCACCGATGTCGACCAGGCGGTCGTTGACGAAGTAGTCGGTGCTGCCGCGGTGGAAGGTGCGCTCCGGGTCGGGTGTGAAGAAGTGCTCGGTGCGTCCGCTGGAGGCGCGTGCCAGCTCCGGGCGCTCTTTGAGGATCTCGTCAAGGCGCTGGCAATAATAGGCGGTGATGTTCTTCACGTAGCCGACGTCCTTGTAGCGCCCTTCGATCTTGAACGAGCGCACCCCGGCGTCGATCAGCGCGCGCAGGTTGGCGCTCTGGTTGTTGTCCTTCATCGACAGCAGGTGCTTCTCGAAGGCCACCACTGCGCCGCTCTCGTCCTTGAGAGTGTAG
>CAZFFB010000035.1:0-11660 GCA_964517735.1 uncultured Pseudomonas sp. | reverse complement strand
ACGGCCTGTACACCGCGCTGATTGCCGCGCCGCTGATCGCCCTGACGGGGGGGTCGCGCTTCAACATCTCCGGCCCCACCGCAGCCTTCGTGGTGATCCTGCTGCCGATTGTCCAGCAGCATGGCCTGTCGGGACTGCTGCTGTGCACCATGCTCTCCGGCGTGATGCTGATCGCCATGGGGCTGATGCAGGCCGGCCGGCTGATCCAGTTCGTACCCTACCCGGTGATTCTCGGCTTTACCGCCGGCATCGGCGTGGTGATCGCCGGGCTGCAGCTCAAGGATGCCCTGGGTCTTTCGGTGCAGAGCAGCGCCAGCCACTTCCCCGAGCAGATGCTGGACCTGCTCGGCGCCCTGCCCAGCCTGCAGGTCGGCGATGCGCTGGTGGCGCTGGCCACCCTGGCCACCCTGATCCTCTGGCCGCGCCTGATGCCCAAGGTGCCCGGGCATCTGGCTGCACTGGCGGTCGGCACCCTGCTGGCTCTGGCGCTGGAGGGTGCAGGCCTCGCCGTGGCGACCCTGGGCGAGCGCTTCAGCTACACCCACGAGGGCGTCACCCACGCCGGCATCCCGCCCTACCTGCCAGACTTTGCCTGGCCCTGGACACTGCCGGGGGCTACCCCGCTGAGCCTGGCGCTGCTGCGCGAACTGCTCGCTCCGGCCCTGGCGATTGCCATGCTCGGCGCCATCGAGTCGCTGCTCTGCGCGGTGGTCGCCGACGGCATGAACGGCAGCAAGCACGACTCCAACGGCGAGCTGATCGGTCAGGGCATCGGCAATCTGGTCGCGCCGCTGTTTGGCGGCATCACCGCCACCGCAGCGATCGCCCGCACCGCCGCCAGCGTGCGCGCCGGGGCTTTTTCGCCGCTGGCCGCCATCGTGCATGCCGGGGTGGTACTGGCCGCCATGCTGCTGCTTGCGCCGCTGTTCAGCTACCTGCCGATGGCCGCCCTGGCGGCGCTGCTGCTGATGGTGGCCTGGAACATGGCCGAGGTGCCCCATGTGCTGCACACCCTGCGTATCGCCCCGCGCAGCGATGTGCTGGTACTGCTGGTCTGCCTGCTGCTGACCGTGGCCTTCGACATGGTGCTGGCGGTCGGCGTCGGCCTGCTGCTGGCCGCCGGACTGTTCATCCGCCAGATGAGCACCCTGACCTCAGCCGCGCCGCTGCCGCGCCAGTTCCGCGCGCTCTTGGGCGAGCTGCCCGAAACGGTGGCTGCCTATGCGATCCGCGGGCCGCTGTTCTTTGGCGCCGCCGAAAAGGCCCTCAACGCCCTGCGCCGCTTCACCCCGGGGCTCAAGGTGGTGATCGTCGATCTGAGCGCTGTGCCGATGCTGGACATGACCGCCATCAGCGCCCTGGAGGCGGTGCTGCGCGACTACCGCCAGCAGGGTGTCGGGCTGATCTTCAGCGCCACCACCTCCCAGGTACGCCTGCAGCTGCGCCGGGCCGGCATTCATCGCCATGCCCGGCTGGCCTACGTGCAGACGCTGCCCCAGGCACGCCACAAGGCGCTGCGCTGGCTGGACGAGGAGACGCCGCCCGCCTGAGGCGGCGGCCCTGCTCAGCGGCCGCGCACCGCATAGATGCCCGGCGCGTTGCGCCAGTAGCCCTGATAGTCCATGCCATAGCCGAACAGGTAACGGTCGCCGCAGGTCAGGGCAACAAAGTCCGCCTGCAGGCCGCCGGCCTTGCGAGCGTGCAGCTTGTCGATCAGCACGGCGCTGCGCACCCGGCGCGCACCGGCCAGACGGCACTCCTCGATGATCGCCGCCAGGGTATGCCCCTCATCGAGGATGTCATCGAGGATCAGCACCTCACGCCCCTCAAGCCCCTGCGGCGGACGCACCAGCCAGTGCAGTTCACCGCCCTGGGTGGCACCGCGGTAGCGGGTGGCATGCACGTAACCCAGCTCCAGGGCAAAGCCCAGCGCCGGCAGCAGCTGGCCGGCGAACACCAGTGCGCCGTTCATCACGCACAGCAGCAACGGGTTGCACCCGGCCAGCTCGCGGCTGATCTGCTCGGCCAGACGCTGGATCGCCGCCTCAAGCTCGGCGGCGGTGTACAGGCAGTCGGCTTCGGCCATTACCTGATGGATGTGCGCAAGGTCAGCGGACATGCTCGATGCTCCGTGGCAAGGCCTGCAGGCAGCGCAGGCGGGGCGCGCACGGTAAACGCCGCAGTGGACCGCGGGCAAGCGCTGCGCACGTCGACCAACGGACCCTCGCCCAAGGCCTGCCGGACGTTTATGCTCACAGGCCTTCGTACCTGCCGAATGCTGCCGATGACTGCCCACGCCCTGCCCACCCACAAACCGCGTCCACTGATCGATCTGCTGGTCAGCCTGATCCTGCCTTCGCTGATCCTGATGAAGCTGAGCAGCCCCGAGCGGCTGGGCGCCGATGGCGCACTGATCCTCGCCCTGGCTTTCCCGCTGGGCTGGGGAGCCTTCGAGCTGCTGCGCTATCGCAAATTCAACGTCATTGCCCTGCTTGGTCTGGTCAGCGTGCTGCTGACTGGCGGCATCGGCCTGCTGCAGCTCGATCCGCAGTGGCTGGCGGTCAAGGAGGCGGCCATCCCCGGGCTGATCGGCCTGGCGGTACTCGGCTCGACCCGCACCCGCTACCCGCTGGTACATACCCTGCTCTACAACCGCACGGTGCTGAATGTCGACCTGATCCAGCAGCATCTGGATGCAAGGGGCCAGAGTCAGGCCTTTGCCCGGCGTCTGCTGCGGGCCACCTATGCGCTGAGCGGCACTTTCTTCTTCTCATCGGCGATGAACTATCTGCTCGCCCGCTGGCTGGTGCACAGCCCCGCGGGCAGCGAGGCGTTCAATACTGAGCTGGCGCAGATGAACCTGCTGAGCTATCCGATGATCGCCATCCCCTCGCTGCTGATGATGCTGGGGATCTTCTACTACCTGTGGCGCACCATCCATGACCTGACGGGCCTCGGGCTTGAGGAGATCATGGCCCACCCGCCACGGCGCGACTGAACAGCCGCCGTACCCGGGTTATCCGGGTGCGGCGGGCGCATTTCAGAGCAGCGTGCAGGGCATGCGCCGGCACAGGGCCACCAGCGCCTCGACCCATTGCGGCTGATCATTCAGGCACGGCACCAGCACCAGATCATCACCGCCTGCGGCGCGGAACTCCTCGCGCCCCTCATCGCCGATTTCCTCGAGGGTCTCGATGCAGTCGGCGACAAAGGCCGGGCACATCACCAGCAGCTTCTTCACGCCCTTGTGGGCCAACGCCTCGATGGTGGCGTCGGTATAGGGCTCGATCCACTTGGCCTTGCCCAGGCGTGACTGGAAGGCCACCGACCACTGCTCCGGCGCCAGCGCCAGCTCACGGATCAGCCCCTGACTGGTGTGCACACACTGCGCCCGATAGCAGCTGGCCAGCACCGCACCGCTGGCGCGCTGGCAGCAATCATCGCCCTTCAGGCAGTGGCGGCCGGTCGAATCGCTCTTGTGCAGGTGGCGCTCGGGCAGGCCGTGATAGCTGAGCAGCAGGTGATCAAAGCCCTGGGCCAGGTAGGGCCGCACACTGTCAGCCAGCGCGCTCAGGTACTCGGGCTGATCGTAGAATGGCGGCAGCACCTCGACGCTGAAGGGATGACGATGCTGCTTCATCACCCGGCGCGCTTCCTCGATCACCGTGGTCACCGTGCTGTCGGCAAACTGCGGATACAGCGGCACCAGGGTGACGCGCTTGACGCCCTGTCCGGCCAGACGCTGCAGCATGCTCTCGATGGACGGCTCGCCATAGCGCATCGCCAGCTCCACCGGCCCCTGCGCCCAGGCCTCGGTAACCTTGGCCTGCAGACGGCGGCTCAGCACCACCAGCGGCGAGCCCTCCTCCCACCAGATCGAGCGGTAGGCCTCGGCGGACTTGGCCGGACGGGTCAGCAGGATCAGCGAGACGATCAGCCGGCGCAGCGGCCAGGGCACGTCGATGACGTAGGGGTCCATGAGGAACTGGTTGAGGTAGCGGCGCACGTCGGGCACCGAGGTAGACGCCGGCGAGCCGAGGTTGACCAGCAGCAGGGCATGATCGGACATGGAAGATCCTTGTTCAGTGACGACCCAGAAGATCGGCCAGCGCCGGCTCAAGGTCAGGGAATCGATAGCTGTAACCGGCCTCCAGCACCCGGCGCGGTGTCAGGTGCTGGCCGCCCAGCAGCAGCACCGACATCTCGCCAAACAGCAGGCGCAGCATGAAGGCCGGCGCCGGCAGCAGGGCCGGACGGCGCAGCACGCCAGCCAGCGCCCGGGTGAATTCGGCATTGCGCACCGCGCCCGGCGCGCAGGCATTGTAAGGCCCGCGGCACGCCTCATGGGTGAGCAGGAAGTCGATCAGGCCCACCTCGTCATCCAGATGGATCCACGGCATCCACTGGCGGCCATTGCCAAGGCGTCCACCCAGCCCCAGACGGAACGGCGGCAGCAGACGGGCCAGGATGCCACCGCGTGGCGCCAGCACCGGCGCTGTGCGCAGCAGCGCTACCCGCACCCCCAGTGCTTCGGCACGCTGCGCCGCCTGCTCCCAGGCCATGCACAGTTCACTGCCAAAATCCTGGTGACCGGCCGGGCTGTCCTCATCCAGTAGCCGCTCGCCGCCATCGCCATACCAGCCCACCGCTGAGCCTGAGATCAACACCTCAGGCTGGCGCGGCTGACGTGCCATCCAGTCGACCAGCTGATGGGTCAGATCAACCCGGCTGGCCCACAGCGCCGCACGGCGCGCCTTGCTCCAGGGCCGGTCGGCAATCGGCAGCCCGGCCAGATTGATGATGGCATCGGGCAGCTGCGCCGCCTCCAGCTCATCCAGACGGGCGATGCCCCGGGCGCCACTGCACAGCGCCGCCACGCGCGCCGGGGTGCGGCTCCACACCAGCAATTCGTGCCCCTGAGCCGCCCAGTGGCGGCACAAGGCCTGGCCAATCAGGCCGGTTCCACCGCTCAGCAGAATGCGCATCGCCGTCTCTCCCGTACAGGTTTGCGAAACGAAGGCCGGCACCCGGCACTCCGTCGACACGCAGTGCGTGTCAGTCTCGATTGGAACAGATAGATTTGTACAACTCAACCGACTTGTACAAGTTGCTTGTACAGATTAGCCTGTTCACCTCTCCAAGAGGTATGTTCATGGATACTCCTATCGCCATTATCGGCAGCGGCATGGCCGGTCTGTCGGCAGCCCGCGCGCTGGTTGCCGCCGGCCGCACCGTCCAGCTGTTCGACAAGAGCCGCGGCAGCGGCGGACGCCTGTCCAGCAAGCGCAGCGAGGTGGGCGCTCTGGATCTCGGGGCTCAGTATTTCACCGCCCGCGAAGCATCATTCATCGCCGCCCTCAACGAGTGGCAGGACAAGGGCTGGGTCGAGGTCTGGGCGCCGGTGCTGTATCGCCATCACGCAGGCCGGCTTGAAGCCTCGCCCGATGAGCAGCTGCGTTATGTCAGCGTACCGCGCATGAGCGCGCTGACCCGTCACCTGCTGGGCGATCTGCCCGCCACCTTCTCCTGCCGGATCACCGAGGTGTTTCGCGGCGAGCAGCACTGGCATCTGGCTGACGCGGACGGGCGCCTGCATGGCCCGTTCAGTGCCGTGATCGTCGCCGCTCCCGCGCCCCAGGCCACCTCGCTGCTCAGCGCCGCCCCGGCACTGGCCAGCACCGCTGCCAGCGCCGCCATGGAGCCGGTCTGGGCGGTGGCCCTGGCCTTCGAAGAAGCCCTGCCCACCCCGCTTGAGGGCTGCTTCATCAAGGACAGCCCGCTCGACTGGCTGGCCCGCAACAGCCGCAAGCCCGGCCGCGAGCACGAGCACGATACCTGGGTGCTGCATGCCTCCAGCGCCTGGACCCGCCAGCACCTGGACATGCCGGGCGAGGCCGTGATCGAGCAGCTGCAGGCCGCCCTGGCCCAGGTGCTGGACATGGACCTGCCCGCCGCCACCTTCAGCGTGGCCCATCGCTGGCTGTACGCCCGCCCGGCCCAGGCCCACGACTGGGGCGCGCTGGCGGACCCGGCACTGGGTCTGTATGCCTGTGGCGACTGGTGCCTGTCCGGACGCGTCGAGGGCGCCTGGCTGAGCGGCCTGCAGGCGGCTCGCCAGTTGCTCGCGCAGGGCTGAGCCCATGCACCGCCTCAACCCGGCCAAACTGCACCTCTCCAAATGGACCGCCGTGCAGCCCCGAGAGCGCGAGAAGCATTTTCTGGTCACCGAGCTGTACCGTGACGAGGAAGGTACCGTGCTGGCGGTGGAGCTGCAGGCGGTGCTGAGCAAGCGCAGCTGGCGCCTTGACTGGCGCGAACTGCGCGATACCCAGCGCTGGAAAATGGGCTGGCAGTAAGCACGGCCATATCGATACAGAACCTGTACATGAAGATTGACTTGTACAACTGACTACCTAAGATGGACACAGGGCGCCAAAGCGCCCGACCCCGTACAGGCTGCACGTCCCACCCATACGGCTCCCCCAGCGCCGGGGCTGCAGCCTGTCCCTTACCGCCGGAGGCCCGATGACCCGCACCTCGCACCCCCCATCAGGCCTCACCTCGACCCCCGCGCGGAGGGCTATTCATGCACCCTGAGCATCCGCTGCCCGATGACGAACCCGAACTGACTGCCGAGGAGCAGGCCCAGGGTCTGCTGCCGATCCGCGAGGTGGCCCGGCAGACCGGCATCAATCCGGTGACTTTGCGGGCCTGGGAGCGGCGTTATGGCCTGATCGTGCCGCAACGCACCGCCAAGGGGCACCGCCTGTACAGCGATGCACACATCGCACGGGTACGGGCGATCCAGCGCTGGCTGAGCCGCGGTGTGGCGGTCAGCCAGATCGCCGACCTGCTGGCCAGCGAGACGCTGCCCTCAAGCGACACCAGCAATCCCTGGGAGCAGCTGCGCGGCGAGCTGTTCGAGGCCGCCATCGCGCTGGCCGAGCGCCAGCTGGACGATCTCTACAACCGCGCACTGGCCCTCTACCCGCCCCAGCCGCTCTGCCAGAACCTGCTGCTGCCGCTGCTCGAGCACCTCGAACAGCGCTGGCAGGGGCAGTTTGGCGCCGGCCTTGAGCGGGTATTCTTCCGCTCCTGGCTGCGCAGCAAGCTGGGCGCGCGCGTCTACCACAACAACCGCCAGCGCCAGGGCGCACCGCTGCTGCTGGCCAACCTCTCGGAACTGCCGATGGAGCCCGGGCTGTGGCTGTGCGCCTGGCTGCTCAGCGACAGCCCCTGCGCCGTCGATGTGCTGGACTGGGTCGTTCCGCCGGGCGAGCTGAACCTTGCCGTCGAGCGCCTCAAGCCGCGTGCCGTGCTGCTGTACTCGAGCCAGGCGCTGGAGATGGCCCAGCTGCGCCGCCAGCTGCCGCGCCTGCATGCCGCCTGCCCGGTGCCGCTGCTGCTGGCCGGCCCCGTGGTGCGCATCCATCAGGACGAACTGGCTCGCTTCGAGCGCCTCGAACTGGTCGACACCCCCCTTGACGCCCAGCAGTCGCTGCAGCGCCGTGGCCTGCTTTCCACCTTCTGAGGACCCTGATGACCGCCCCGACCCGCCTGATCTGGCTGCGCAGCGACCTGCGCGCCCATGACAACACCGCCCTGAGCGCCGCCGCAGCGGCAGGGCCGGTGGCTGCCGTCTACCTGTTCAGCCCCGCCCAGTGGCAAGCCCATGACGATGCCCCCTGCAAGATCGACTTCTGGCGGCGCAACCTGGCCGAACTGGCCAGAAGCCTGGCGACGCTGAACATCCCGTTGCTGCTGCGCGAGGCGCCACACTGGCATGACGCACCGGCCGTGCTGCAGACGCTCTGTCAGGAGCTCGGCATCCGGGCGGTGCATGTCAACGCGGAATATGGCGTTCACGAACAACGCCGTGATCAGGCGGTCGCCGCTGCGCTCGAGGCCTCTGGCATCGCCTGGCACAGCCATCTCGATCAGATCTTCTTCGCCCCTGGCAGCGTGCTGACCCGCAGCGGCACCTGCTTTCAGGTCTACAGCCAGTTCCGCAAGGCCTGTTATGCACGCCTGAGCGAGCAGCTGCCGGTCCTGCAGCCGCTGCCGGCGATCCAGGCCCCCCTGGCGCTGGACAGCGATCCGCTGCCCGAGCACATCGAAGGCGTTGCCAGCCCGGATGAGGGGCTGCGCCAGCACTGGCCCGCCGGCGAAGCGGTGGCCCATCAGCGCCTGCAACGCTTCATCGACGAGCACATCGAGTGGTACGACGAGCAGCGCAACTACCCGGCCAATCCCGGCACCAGCGCCCTGTCGCCCTACCTCGCCGCCGGGGTTCTGTCGCCGCGCCAGTGCCTGCATGCGGCGCTGCGGGTCAATCAGGGCGAGTTCGCCACCGGCAATCCCGGCGTGGTCGGCTGGATCAATGAACTGCTGTGGCGCGAGTTCTACAAGCACATTCTGGTCTGCTATCCGCGGGTGTCGATGGGCCTGGCGTTTCGCGCCGAGACCGAGGCCCTCGCCTGGCGCGAGGCGCCGGCCGAGCTTGAGGCCTGGCAGCAGGGTCGTACCGGCATCCCGATCGTCGATGCGGCGATGCGCCAGCTCCTGGCAACCGGCTGGATGCACAACCGCCTGCGCATGATCACCGCCATGTTCCTGACCAAGAACCTCTTGATCGACTGGCGGCACGGTGAGCGCTGGTTCATGCAGCACCTGATCGACGGCGACCTGGCCGCCAACAACGGCGGCTGGCAGTGGAGCGCCTCCACCGGCACCGATGCTGCGCCGTATTTCCGCATCTTCAACCCGCTCAGCCAGTCGGAAAAGTTCGACCCCGAAGGCCGCTTCCTGCGGCAGTGGCTGCCGGAGCTGGCCACCCTCAACAAGCGCGACATTCACAACCCGGCCTCGCTTGGCGGTCTGTTCGGCACCCCGGACTACCCGCGACCGATCGTCGATCTGGCCAAGAGCCGCCAACGTGCCCTCGAGGCCTTCAAGGCCCTCGACAAGCCCGCCTGAGAACTGCCGATGAGCGAATTTCTGCATCAGTTTGCCCGCCGCTTCGCCGAGCTGGACAGCAGCAACCTCGACCGCCTGGGCGAGCTGTACAGCACAGATGCGCGGTTCGTCGATCCACTGCACGAGATCCGTGGCACGGCAGCCATGCGGCGCTATTTCGGCGAACTCTACGCCAACGTGCGGGATCTGCGGTTCGACTTTTACGGCTTTGATCAGGTGCGCGAGGGCGAGGGCTACCTGCGCTGGACCATGAGCTATCGTCATCCGCGCCTGGCGGGCGGGCGACTGATTCGCGTCGAGGGCTGCTCTCATCTGCTCTGGCAGGATGGCAAGGTGTATCGTCATCGTGACTACTTCGATGCCGGCGCGCTGCTCTACGAGCACCTGCCGCTGCTGGGTCGGGTCATCGCCTGGCTGAAAAGGAGACTGGCATGAGTGCACGACGTATCTGGCTGACCGGTGCCAGCAGCGGTATTGGCGCGGCCCTGGCCGAGCAGCTGCTGCAACAGGGCCACCATCTGGCCCTGAGCGCCCGACGCCGCGAACCCCTCGAGGCGCTGGCCGCGCGCTGGCCGCAGCAGGTGCTGGTGCTGGATGGCGATCTGGCTGACCCGGCCACAGTGCAGGCCATGGGCGCCCGGCTGGCCACCGAGTGGGGCGCCCTGGACAGCGTGCTGCTCAATGCCGGCACCTGCGAGTACGTGGATGTCCACGAGTTCGAGGCGGCAATGCTGGCGCGCATGCTGGACAGCAACCTGCTGTCAGCAGCCTATTGCATCGAGGCGGCCCTGCCACTGCTGCGCAAGGGGCGCGAGCCGCTGCTGGCCGGTGTGTCCAGTGCGGTGACCTTCCTGGCCCTGCCACGGGCCGAAGCCTACGGCGCCTCCAAGGCCGGCCTGCGCTATCTCCTGCAGTCGCTGCGCACCGATCTGGCCGATGCAGGGATTGCCGTGTGCGTGATCAGCCCAGGCTTTGTCGACACCCCGCTCACCCGGCGCAATGATTTTCCCATGCCGATGCGCTGGTCAGCCGAGCGTGCGGCCCGGTACATTGCCCAGCGGCTGCCAAGACGGCCGCAGGAAATCGCCTTCCCCGGCCTTTTCATTGCCAGCCTGCTGCTGCTCGCCCACCTGCCCGGGCGCCTGCAGCTGGCCCTGACCCGCCGCATGAGTCGCAACAGCGCCAAGGACTGATCCTCAAGATGAACATCGCCATCGTCGGCAGCGGTATTGCCGGACTGACCACTGCTTACCTGCTGTCCCGTCAGCACCAGGTCACTGTCTTTGAGGCCGGTGACTGGATCGGCGGCCACACCCATACCGTCGACGTCGAGCTCGATGGCCGCCGCCACGCCGTGGATACCGGCTTCATCGTCTTCAACGACTGGACCTATCCGAACTTCATCCGCCTGCTTGACCGTCTGGGCGTGGCCTCCCAGCCGACCGAAATGAGCTTCTCGGTACATGATCCGCGCAGCGGCACCGAGTACAATGGCAACAACCTCAACAGCCTGTTCGCCCAGCGGCGCAACCTGCTGTCACTGCCGTTTCTGGGCATGCTGCGGGACATCCTGCGCTTCAACCGCGAGGCGCTGGCCGACCTTGAGCACAACCGTCTGGCCGCCGGCACCACCCTTGGCGACTACCTGAGCAGCCGCGGCTACGGCCAGCGCTTCATCGATCATTACATCGTGCCGATGGGCGCGGCGATCTGGTCGATGTCCCTTGAGCGCATGCTGGGCTTTCCGCTGGCCTTCTTCGTGCGCTTTTTCAAGAACCACGGCCTGCTGTCGGTCAGTGATCGGCCGCAGTGGCGGGTGATCAGCGGCGGCTCCCGCAGCTACATCTAGCCGCTCACCCGCGATTTTCGCCAGCACATCCGCCTGAACTGCCCGGTGCAGCGCATCGAGCGCGATGCCGAGGGCGTCACCGTGCACAGCGCCGCCGGCATCGAGCGCTTTGACAAGGTCGTGCTGGCCTGTCACAGCGACCAAGCGCTGGCCCTGCTCGCCACACCCAGCACCGCCGAGCAGGAAATCCTCGGCGCCCTGCCCTATGCCGGCAATGACGTGCTGCTGCACAGCGACACCCGGCTTCTGCCCGAGCGCCGTCTGGCCTGGGCGAGCTGGAACTACCGCCTGGGCGGGCCGAGCGAGCAACCGGCTGCGGTCACCTACAACATGAATATCCTGCAGGGCCTCCAGGCTTCACGGACCTTCTGCGTCAGCCTCAATCAGAACGAGGCGGTGGATCCGGGCCAGGTGATCGGCCGCTACCACTACGCTCACCCGCAGTACAGCCTCGAGGCGGTGGCGGCTCAGGATCGCTGGCAGGAGCTGTGCGGTGCGCAGCACACCTACTACTGCGGCGCCTACTGGGCCAACGGCTTCCATGAGGATGGGGTAGTCAGCGCCCTGCGGGTCGCCGAAGCCTTCGGAGAGTCGCTGTGAGCGAAACCGGGCACAGTGCGCTGTATCGTGGCTGGGTTCGCCACCGACGGCTGCGACCGCGTGCCCATGCCTTTCGCTACACCATCGGCATGCTCTACCTTGACCTGGGTGCCATCGACGCCCTGTTCGCCCTGTCGCCGCTGGTCAGCCGGCGGCGCTTTGCGCCGCTGTCGTTTCGCGAGCAGGATTACCTGCCGCACCTGACCGCGGGCGGCCTGTCGCTGCTGGAAGCCGC
>CAZFFB010000034.1:0-11699 GCA_964517735.1 uncultured Pseudomonas sp. | reverse complement strand
AGCAGCTCGATGACGACACCCTGGACCTGCCCTGGGCGACCAGCCTGCGCATGAGCGATCTGGGCTACCAGAACAATGCCCAGGCCAGCCTCAAGCCCTGCTACAACAGCCTGGACAGCTATCTGTCCAGCTTGCGCAAGGCCGTCTCGACCCCCTACCCGCCCTATCAGGCGATCGGCACCCAGGATGCTGACGGCCACTGGCTGCAGCTCAATACCAACGTGCTGCAGATCGAAAACGAGTACTACTCGAGCATCCGCCCCAAGCGCGTCACCCGCAGCGGTGAGCGACCGATCCAGGCCCTGATAAGCCGTGGCGTGCAGTACGTGGAAGTACGCTGCCTGGACATCGACCCGTTCCTGCCGCTGGGCATCGATCTGGTCGCTGCACGCTTCCTCGACGCCTTCTTGCTGTTCTGCGCGCTGGACGACAGCCCGAACATGGACAGCGACGAGTGCCGCGAATGCACCGACAACTTCGCCCTGACCGTCAAGGAAGGCCGAAGGCCCGGCCTGCAACTGAGCCGCGCCGGCCAGCCGTTCGCGCTCAAGGACTGGGGGCTGGAACTGCTGGCACGCATCGAGGCCTGCGCCGCACGCTTCGATGCCGCGCACGGCGATGATCTGTACCAGCAGGCCCTGGCCAGCCAGCGTGCCAAGCTCGAAGACGCCAGCCTGACGCCCTCGGCACGGGTACTGCAGAGCCTTCGGGAAGAAGGCCTGAGCTTCCATGCCTTCGCCCTGCGCCAGTCCGAGCGCCATGCCGAGTGGTTCCGCAGCCGCCCGCTGGACACCGCAGAGCAGGCCGCCTTCGAGCAGGCCGCCCGCAACTCACTCACCGCCCAGGCCGAGCTGGAAGCCAGGCAGGACGGCAGCTTCGAGGAGTACGTCGCGCGCTACATGGCGGCGATCGAGCCGGCCTGAACCCTCACAGCGCCTTCTCGAACACCTTCGACTGGCGCTGGAAGTTGTACAGCGAGGCGCGTGCCGGCGGCAGGCGCTCGACGCTGCAGGCCCGAAAGCCGCGCTCCTGGAACCAGTGCGCGGTGCGGGTGGTGAGCACGAACAGGGTCTTGAGGCCCATGGCGCGGGCACGTTGCTCGATGCGCTCAAGCAGCTGATCACCGCGCCCACCCTGGCGATACTCGGGATGGACAGCCAGACAGGCCAGCTCGCCCCAGTCGGAGTCCGGCACCGGATAGAGCGCCGCGCAGGCGATGATCAGCCCGTCGCGCTCGACGATGCTGAACTGCCCGATCTCGCGCTCGAGCACCTCGCGCGAGCGGCGGACCAGAACGCCCTGCTCCTCCAGCGGGCGGATCAGCTCGAGCAGTCCGCCCACATCGCTGATGTTGGCCTCGCGCAGCTGCTCGAACTGCTCCTGAGCCACCAGCGTGCCGGCGCCGTCGCGGGTGAACAGTTCATTGAGCAGCGCGCCATCCTCGGTATAGCTGACGACATGGCTGCGCCGCACGCCGCCGCGGCAGGCCTGGGCGGCAGCGTCCAGCAGCTCACCCTGATAGTCGCTGCCAAGGCGCTGCACATGCGGGCCGGCCTGCTGGGCGCGCAGCTCGCGGATCAGACTGCCATCGGCATCCAGCACGCCACGCTCGGCGCCAAACAGGATCAGCTTTTCCGCCGCCAGCTCGATGGCAGCGCTCATCGCCACATCCTCGCAGGCCAGGTTGAAGATCTCGCCGGTCGGCGAGTAGCCCAGCGAGGACAAGAGGACGATGCGCCGCTCATCGAGCAGGCGCTCGATACCCTTGCGATCAACCCGGCGTACCTCGCCGGTGTGCTGATAGTCGACGCCATCGACCACCCCGATCGGCCGTGCGGTGACCAGATTGCCCCCCGCCACCCGCAGCCGCGCACCCTGCATCGGCGAGGCGGCCATGTCCATGGACAGGCGCGCCTCGATCCCCAGGCGCAGACCACCGACCGCCTCGACCACGCATTCCAGGGTCGCCCCATCGGTAACCCGCAGACCGCGGTGGTAGCGGGCCTGCAGGCCGCGCGCCTGCAGACGGGTCTCGATCTGCGGGCGCGAGCCGTGTACCAGCACCAGACGCACGCCAAGGCTGTGCAGCAGCACCAGGTCATGGACGATGTTGCCGAAGTTGGGGTGCGCCACCCCCTCGCCCGGCAGCATCACCACGAAGGTGCGATCGCGGTGAGCATTGATGTAGGGGGTAGCGTGGCGAAGCCAGTTGACGTAATCGTGCATGGGGGGGCCTACGGAGTCGGTTGGGCAGCAAGGCAATAATGACCGATCAGGCCGCGCAGCAGCGCGACAGTCGGGGCGATGCGCGCCAGATCAAGGTACTCGTCCGGCTGGTGCGCACAGGCGATGTCGCCGGGGCCGAGGATGAGGGTTTCGCAGCCAAGCTGCTGCAGATAAGGTGCCTCGGTGCCAAAGGCGACCGCCTCGGCCGCCCGCCCGGTGAGGCGTTCGGCCAGGCGCACCAGCTCACTGTCAGCACGCTGCTCGAAGGGCGGCACACCGGGGAAGATCGGCCCGTAGTCGATGCGCACGCCGCGCTGCTCGGCCAAGGGCTGCAGCTTGCTGCGGATCGCCGCGCGCAGCTGCTCGGGGTCCATGCCCGGCAGCGGGCGCAGGTCGAACTCCAGGGCGCACTGGCCACAGATGCGGTTGGGGTTGTCGCCACCGTGGATGCAGCCGAGGTTCAGCGTCGGCTGCGGTACGTTGAACAGCGGGTTGTTGAACGCCTTTTGCCACTGGCCGCGCAGCTCGAGCAGCGCGCCGATCGCCGCATGCATGGCCTCCAGGGCGCTGTGCCCAAGCGTCGGGTCAGAGGAATGGCCGCTCTGCCCGAGGATGTCGATGCGCTCCATCATCACCCCCTTGTGCAGGCGGATCGGCTTGAGGCCAGTCGGCTCGCCGATCACTGCGGCGCGGCCCAGCGGGCGACCGGCCTCGGCCAGCGCACGGGCGCCACTCATCGAGCTTTCCTCATCGCAAGTGGCGAGGATCAACAGCGGCTGGCGGAACGGCTGGTCGAGCAGCGGGCGCACCGCCTCGATGATCAGCGGGAAAAAGCCTTTCATGTCGCACACGCCAAGGCCGTACCAGCGATCATCCGCCTCGCGCAGGGCCAGCGGATCGCTCGTCCACAGCGCGGCATCAAAGGGCACGGTATCGCTGTGCCCGGCCAGCACCAGACCGCCGGGGCCGGTGCCGTAGCTGGCCAGCAGGTTGGCCTTGCCGGGGGCAATGTCCTGGATTTCGCAGGCAAAACCAAGATCATCAAGCCAGCTGGCCAGGCGCTCGATCAGCGGGCGATTGGGCAGATCCAGTGCAGGCTGGGTACAGCTCATCGACGGCAGGGCAATCAGTTCGGCAAACTGCTGTTTGAGCGTGGGGATGGGCATGACGGCACTCCGCAGGACGTGCCGCCATCATAGGACGCACCGCCAGACAGCGAAACGGCTGCCCGGTGCGATCCGTGAGGCCATAGGGCCACGGATCGCACCGGGTGCAGCGCCTGAATGCCGATCAGGTGAAGATCAGCTTGAGGAGGGTGAAGAAGATGATCGCAAGGATCGCACCGGCCGGCAGGGTGATCAGCCAGGACATGAAGATCCGCCCGACCACGCCAAGGTTCAGCGCACCAATGCCGCGGGCGATGCCGATGCCGAGCACCGCACCGACCAGGGTGTGGGTGGTGGAAACCGGCAGGCCGATCGCCGAGGCGCCGACCACGGTGGTGGCGGTGGCCAGCTCGGCGGCAAAGCCGCGGCTTGGCGTCAGCTCGGTGATTTCCTTGCCGATGGTGGCGATCACCTTGTAGCCGTAGGTGGCCAGGCCGATGACGATGCCCACCGCGCCGAGCAGCAGCACCCAGCCCGGCACGACCGACTTGGCGGCGATATCGCCGGCGCCGCCGGACTGGATCACGCCGACGATGGCCGCCAGCGGGCCGACCGCGTTGGCCACGTCATTGGAGCCGTGGGCGAAGGCCATCGAGCAGGCGGTGAAGATCATCAGTACGGCAAAGACCTTTTCCACACTGGCGTAGTGGAAGGTCTTGTCGGCCTCGGTATCGATCTGGATGCGGCTGAGCAGGACGATGCCCAGCAGCATCACCAGCAGGCCGATACCCACAGCCAGCAACAGGCCCTCGCCATTGGAGAGGTGCAGGCCGACATGCTTGAGCCCCTTGGTCACGGTCATCACCGCGACCATGAAGCCGGTCAGGAACATGTACAGCGGCACGAAACGCTTGGCGTTGCGAAACGGATCATCGGTATCGATGATCAGCTTCTGCACGCTCATGAACACGCCGAAGGCGACGATGCCTGACAGCAGCGGCGAGACTACCCAGCTGGCAACGATCGGGCCGATGCCCGACCAGTGCACCGCGTCCACCGACACGCCGACTGCGGCAAAGCCGATCACCGCGCCGACGATGGTATGGGTGGTGGACACCGGCCAGCCGCGGCTGGTGGCAATCAGCAGCCAGGTACCGGCGGCAAGCAGCGCCGACATCATGCCCAGCACCATCAGCTCCGGCGGAATCACCGCGGCATCGACAATGCCGCTCTTGATGGTCTCGGTGACCTGGCCGCCAGCCAGGTAGGCACCGCAGAACTCGAAGACCATGGCGATGATGATCGCCTGCTTGATGGTCAGCGCGCGCGAGCCGACCGAGGTACCCATGGCGTTGGCCACGTCATTGGCGCCGACGCCCCAGGCCATGAAGAAGCCAAACAGACAGGCCAGCATCAGGAGTACGAAACCGTAATCCGCGATAAGAGACATAAGAAGTTTTCCGTAGGTCCCAGAAAGAACACCGGCGCCTCAGCGCGCCAGCAGTTGCTCCAGACGGTTGCCGACTCGCTCGGCACGATTGGCCACATCACCGATCCATTCGATGATCTTGTACAGGAAGATCACATCAACCGGCGGCAGCTCCTTCTCAAGAGCAAACAGCGCACGACGCACCTCGATCTGCAGGCGATCGGTGTCGTGCTCGATGATTTCCAGCTCCTCGACCATGGTCTCCACCAGGGTCGCCTCGCGGCCGGCAAAGCCGGTCTCCAAAAGCTCATCCAGCTCGTTCATGGCCTTCAGCGCCTGGGCGCTGGCATCCACGGTGCGCTGCACATAGGCGAGCATCAACGGCTGCAGGGGCTGCGGAATGGTCATCTGCCGCCCCAGCATCAGCCCGGCAATGTCCTTGGCACGATTGGCCACTTTGTCCTGTACACTCAGCAGCTCCAGCAGATCCGAGCGCGGCACCGGCAGGAACAGGCTCTTGGGCAGATGAATGCGTACGCTCTTCTTGAGCTTGTCGGCTTCCTGTTCAAGATTTGCCATCGTCTGCTGGATCTGCTCTACCTGCGCCCAGTCCTCGGCGATCACGGCCTGGAAGAATGGCAGGAGACTTGCAGCACACTCATGTGCCTTGGCGATGTGCTGTTGCATCGGCCCGATCGGCGAACGTCCGAACAGGCTGACAAAGGGATTGATCGGCATGGGGTAGAACCCGGTAGGAAGGGGAACCAATTATAGGTCTGCCGTCGACGGCCTCGCCAGCACGCATTCGCGGCAACGCAATTCGCATTTTGCGGGCCCGGAGGGCCCACCTCACCATGGTCAAAGAAACCGAAATCAAGCTGCGCGCCAGCCGCGCCACGCTCGACGCCCTGCGCAGCCATCCGCTGCTGCAGGCCCGCAATACCAGTGGCTGGCAGCCGTGCGAGCTGTTCAATCAGTATTACGACACCCCGCAGCGCGACCTGGCCGCCGCTCACGTGGCGCTGCGCCTGCGCCGCGACGGCGAGCAGCATATCCAGACCCTCAAGACACGCGGCCAGAGCGTGGCCGGCCTCTCCGAGCGCAACGAGTGGGACTGGTACGTGCAGAGCGCCCAGCTCGACAGCAGCCTGCTCGATGCCACCTGCTGGCCGCAAACCCTCGCCGGCCTCGACAAGCATCTGCTGCAGCCGGCATTCACCACCGACTTCCACCGCGAACGCGCCAATCTCCTCTGGCAGGTCGGCGAGCGCAGCGTGGTGGTCGAGGCGGCGCTTGATCGGGGCGAGGTGCGTGCCGGCGAGCAGTCCGAGGCGATCAGCGAGCTGGAGCTTGAGCTGCGCGAGGGCCAGCCGGCGGACCTGCTGCAGCTGGCGATTGCCCTGGCGGGCGATCTGCCGCTGATGCCCTGCGACATCAGCAAGGCCGAGCGCGGCTATCGCCTGCTGGATCCGTCCAGCTACAGCATCCGGGCCGCCGAGCCTGCACTGGATGCCGCCCAGCCGCTCGACGATGCCTTTGCCGCGCTTGCCTGGCACCTGCTGGGGACCAGCCAGCGTCTGGCCGAGCAGTACCGCTTCAGCGGCCACTGGAAGCTGCTCGAGCAGTGGCTGACCCAGCTGATCGACCTGCGTGCCCTGCTCGGCTCACTGGGCCAGGCGGCGCCGCGCACCAGCTCGCGCCAGCTGCGCGAGGATCTGGATGCCTTGCTGAGCGACTGGCGCCCGCTGCTGCTGGCCGGCCAGCAGGATGGCCAGGCGCGCCAGCACGCCGCTCAGCGCTTTGCCGAGGAGCTGGATGCCACACGCTGGGGACTGTTTTCGCTGCGTGCCTCGCTCTGGCTGCTGGAGCGCAGCTGGACCCTGTCGCGCACCGAGCGCGGCCAGCGTGCCGGACAGGCGGCACTCGGTCGCTGGCTGAGCCGTCTGCTGGGCGAAGAAATCGCCGCCCTGCCCCTTGAGCGCTACCAGCGTCAGCCCGCCGATCTGCCGGAGCAGCTGCCGCGCCTTGAGCGCCTGCTGGCCTGGCTGCGCCTGGCACGCTCAGTGCTGGAAAACATCGAAGGTGATCGCCTGTATGGCGAACTGCACAAGCTCTATGCCCTGAGCTGCTGCCCGGCCGATGAGGCTGTACTGGCCGAGCGCGCCCAGCAGGCGCAGGTGGTGTGGATGCTGCAGGGCTGGAAGGCCCTCAAGCCCCGCTAAGCCCCGGCCCCGTACCGGCTTGCCGCCAAGGCTTGCGGTACGGGCGCACCACTCCGCGCACCACGCGATAGCCGGCTGCTCAGTGCAGCGCCAGGGCGGCCAGTATCGCCTGCACGCCGGCGCCAGCGCATTGCTCGTCCTGCTCGGCACTGGCGCCGGAGACGCCGATCGCACCGACCACCTGAGCGTTGACCCGCACCGGCTCGCCCCCACCAAACAGCACCATGCGCGGACGATGCGCCAGGCCGTCACGCACGCTGGCAGGCGCATCAGCCAGCTGCGCCTCCCAGCGCCCGGTGGACAGGCCGAAACTGGCTGCGGTGTAGGCCTTGTCAAGCGCGATATCGCGGCTCAGCGCCGGCGCACCATCCATGTGTGCCAGATGTATCAGCTGACCGGCAGCATCGACGATCGATACGCTGATCCGCACCTGCAGACGAGCCGCCTCCTCCAGCACCGCCGACAGGGCAATGCGGGCCAGCTCAAGAGACAGGGTGGCTTGTTGACGTAGCATGGCAGGCTCCTTGGCAGTGCATGAGGCAATAGGCTGCGCGGATCTTCGCCGATCAGCCGCCGGCCCACAATGAAAAAACCCGCCGGGGCGCGGCGGGTTTTTTATGCAACCGGTGCTTAGAGCAGCGGCAGGGTGTAGCTGACGATCAGACGGTTTTCGTTGATGTTGGCACCAACACCGCGATCGCTACGCAGGGTACCGTTCAGCCAGGTCACGCGGGCACCTTTGACCGGACCACTCTGGAAGGCATAGGAAACCAGCGAGTTACGCTCGATCTGCTTGCCATCACGGATGGTGGCACCGACGTCTGCACCATCACCGTAGACGTAACGGGTCATGAAGCTCAGGCCCGGGACACCCAGCGAGGTGAAGTCCAGATCGTAGCGCAGCTGCCAGGCATCCATGTCGGCCAGGGTGAAGTCAGTCAGCGAGACGCTGTTGACGGTGTAGGCATCGATGGCGGCGTAGGGGAAGTTGCCATCACCGCTGACGGTGGAGTAACCCAGGCCAAACTTGTGGGCGTTCATGCCCAGGGTGACCATGCCGTTGAAGAAGTCGTTATCGATCTTGCCACCCAGGGAGCGACCTTCATCCTTGCTCTTGAAGTAGCGCAGATCAGTACGCAGGCTCAGACCATCACCGAGATTGGCGTTGTGCACGGCACCAATGAAGTGCTGCTTGTACACATCTTCCATGTTGCCGTAGTAGTAGCTGGCGGTCAGCTCGGGGCTGATGACATAGGAGCCACCGGCGAAGTCCAGGCGGTCCGCTTCAACGGTGGCGCCACGCAGATAAGACGGCGCGCGCAGGCGGATCTTCTGATTGCTGACGTCATCACGGTCATTGTGGCGCTCGAGGCGACCGGCGTTCAGGGTCAGGCCGTCGATCTCCTGGGAGGTAATCATGCCACCGGTGTAGGTGCTGGTCAGCAGACGCGCGTCGTTGGCCATCACCACCGGCAGCATCGGCTCGAGGGTACCCAGCTTGAGCACGGTCTTGGAGACGCGTGCCTTGGCGGTCAGACCCAGCTCACCAAACGAGCTTTCTGCGTTGCCGGCATCTGCGCCACGGCGGTTGATATCGAGCACGCCGGAACCACCTGCGTTGGTGCCGTTGCTCTGATCCAGCTTGACACCCACCATGCCCAGCGCGTCAACACCAACGCCCACGGTGCCTTCAGTGAAACCGGATTCAAAACGCAGCTTGAAGCCCTGACCCCACTCTTTCATGGTGTCCGGGCCACCGTGGCGGAAGTCACGGTTCTGATACATATTGCGCAGCTCCAGGCTCGCCTTGCTGTCTTCGACCAGCGCAGCCTGAGATACGGCGGGAATGGCCATGGCAGCAGCGAGGATGCTCAGGCCCAGCTTCGAACGTTGGGAAATCTTGTTCATTGTTATTGTGTCTCCACGAGGGACTTTTTCTTCGAGTTTTCACCCATCGACCGTGACGGTGCCGGTCGGGTAGCGCTGGACTGGTGCTGTTGGCCAGTAAGCAGCGGCTGCCGGGGCGGAACTGCCGATCCATGTCAATTGCACGGCAGTTTCAAAAATGCCGCAAAAAGTAGCATTTGAAAAGCCTTGCAACGGATTCTGGCAAATTGGCAGGGCGAACACCGCCCTCCGTTAAGCTAGGTTGACAGGCACGAAAGCATGACACTGGCGTGACCGGCAGATGACCGGGAGCGCTATCATCTCGCCCTTTTCAGACCGGATGCCTTGCCATGTTCCACGTCGTGCTCTTTCAGCCGGAAATCCCGCCCAACACCGGCAACATCATCCGCCTGTGCGCCAACGCCGGTTGCCAGCTGCACCTGATCGAGCCGCTGGGCTTTGAGCTGGACGACAAGCGTCTGCGCCGCGCCGGCCTTGATTACCATGAATATGCCCGCGTACAGCGCCACGCCTCGCTTGAGGCCTGCCTTGCGCAGCTGGGCGAGGCACGGCTGTTCGCCTTCTCCACCAAGGCCCGGCACAGCTATGCCGCCGTCAGCTATCGACCGGGCGATGCCTTTCTGTTTGGACCGGAGAGCCGCGGCCTGCCGGAAGATGTGCGCGACAGCCTGCCGCCCGAGCAGCTGCTGCGCCTGCCGATGCGCGCCGGCTGTCGCAGCCTGAACCTCTCCAATGCGGTGGCCGTCACCGTCTACGAAGCCTGGCGCCAGCTGGAGTTCGCCGGCGCCTGAGCGACAGACCGGCCAGCTTTTGCAGACTCGCCAGACAGACAAAGCCCCGCACGCAGCGGGGCTTTGTCTGTCTGCATCGGGCGGCAGATCAGGCCTGGGCTTCGCCGCCTTGCAGGCGCGCCAGCTCCTGGGCGTACAGGGCATCAAAGTTGACGGGTGCCAGCATCAGGGCCGGGAAGGAGCCACGCACCACCAGGCTGTCGAGGGTCTCGCGAGCGTAGGGGAACAGCAGGCTCGGGCAAAAGGCCCCCAGGGTGTGGCTCATCGAGGCCGCATCCAGCCCCTTGATCAGGAAGATCCCCGCCTGTTGCACCTCGGCAATGAACGCCACATCCTCGCCATTGCGCGCGGTCACCGAGAGGTTCAGCACCACCTCGTAGAAACCGCCCTCCAGGTCCTTGTGACGGGTGTTGAGATCGATGCTGATGTTGGGCTGCCATTCCTGACGGAACACCTCCGGGGTCTTGGGTGCCTCGAAGGACAGATCACGGACATAGATGCGCTGCAGGGCGAACTGCGGCTGCTCGGCCTGCAGGGCCTGATCGTTGGCTTGCTCGGTCATGTGTTGCATTCCTTGTTATGGGAGGGAATCACGCGCGCAGCAGGGCATCGAGCTTGCCGGCCCGCTCCAGCGCGTGCAGGTCGTCACAGCCACCGATATGGGTGCCGCCGATCCAGATCTGTGGCACCGAGGTGCGGCCGGCCTTCTGGGCCATCTCGGCGCGCACGGCCGGCTTGCCGTCGACGCAGATTTCCTCGAAGGCTACGCCCTTGCTGGTCAGCAGCTGCTTGGCGCGCACGCAGTAGGGGCAGTAGTCACTGGAATAGATGATCACGTTCGCCATATCACTTCACCACCGGGAGGTTGTCGTTGCGCCAGCTGGCGAGGCCACCGCTCAGGCGGGTGACCTCATGGCCGGCCTTCTTCAGCGTGCTGCAGATGCTGCCGGCATGCTGGCCCATGGCATCGACCACGATCAGCGTCTTGCCCTTGTGCTTGTCCAGCTCGCTCAGGCGGCTGTCGAGCTTGTCATAGGGAATGTTCAGCGCGCCGGTGATGTGACCGGTGGCAAACTCCTTGTGAGGGCGCACATCCAGCAGCACGGCATTGCCGGCATTGAGCGTGGCGGTCAGCTCGCGGCAGCTCAGGCTGCGCCCGCCGCGGCGCGCCTCATTGGCCAGCAGCAGGGCAAGCAGCACCACGAACAGGGTGCTGAGCAGGTAATGGTTGGAGACGAATTCGATCAGCTGGGCAAGCATTGCAGGCATCCGGTACGGGTCGCAGAAAGTGCCGAAGTATACACAGCCCACCCCGGGCGGGAACCGGGCCGCCGCTCAGAATCCCGCCGCCTGCCAGAGCAGGCGCAGCGCCAGCACGGTGACCAGTACCCGGAAGATCCGCGCAAACAGCGCACCCGGCAGGCGATCGAGCAGCTTGAGGCCCAGCCAGCTGCCCAGGGTTCCGGCCAGGATCATCAGCACCACCAGCACCAGCCACTCGCCAAAGGCAAAACCGACCACCGAGAACACCAGCATCTTCAGAAGGTGCTGGGCACTCATGCAGGCGGCGAAGGTCGCGGTGGTCGCCAGCTTGTCCATGCCATGCCGATGGATGAAACCGGCGACCAGCGGCCCGGTCGCCCCGACAAACATCGACACCAGCGTGGTGAAGACTCCAGCCAGCAGCTGGCCGCGGGCACTCAGGCTGTGCTGTGCAGGCTTGGGCCCCCAGACCAGATAGAGGATGAACGCCGCTACACTGAACTGGATCAGCTGCAGCGGCAGTTGGACCACCAGCAGCGAGGCGAGCAGCGCCCCGAGCAGCGCACCCAGCACAAAGCGGCGCAGCAGGGCGCGATCGATATGCCGGCGGGTCATCCAGGCGCGGTTGCCATTGGAGCCCAGCTGCACCAGCCCATGCAGCGGAATCAGCGCCGCGACCGGCACCATGCTGGCCATGATCGCCAGCAGCAGCACGCCACCGCCGATGCCAAGGGCTGCGGTGAGCAGCGAGGTG
>CAZFFB010000033.1:0-11977 GCA_964517735.1 uncultured Pseudomonas sp. | reverse complement strand
GACTCCGGGGACATGGCCTATCTGACCCGCCGGGCCCGGCAGATGCTGCGGCCGGACGATCGAGCGCATCCATCTGCCAGCGCTGCCACTGATCCGTAGCGTCTGGGTGGCGGCGATCAGACATATGCATCGTCTCCGCCGCCCAGCATGATCTCGCCGCTGTCGGCCAGACGGCGGACGATCTGCAGGATCGCCTTCTGCTCGGCCTCTACCTGGGAGATGCGGATCGGGCCGCGGGCTTCCATGTCTTCCTTCATCAGCTGCGCAGCACGGCTGGACATGTTCTGCAGGAACTTTTCCAGCAGCGCTGGCGGTGCGCCCTTGAGGGCGAAGACCAGCGAGTTGGTGTCGACTTCCTTGAGAATGAGCTGGATGGCCCGGTTGTCCAGATCCAGCAGGTTCTCGAACAGGAACATCTCGTCGAGGATCTTCTGTGCCAGGTCCTCGCTGTGCGCACGCACGGTCTGGATGGCGATTTCCTCCTGGGCCGAGTTCATCAGGTTGAGGATTTCCGCCGCGGTTCTCACGCCGCCCATCTTGCTGCGCTTGAGGTTCTGGCCATCGAGCATGCCGCCCAGCACCTCGGTCAGCTCCTGCAGAGCCACCGGCTGCACGCCGCTGAAGGTGGCGATCCGCAGGATGATGTCGTTGCGCAGGCGCTCCTCGAACAGCTCCAGCACATCGGCGGCCTGGCCGCGCTCCAGGTGTACGAGGATGGTCGCGATGATCTGCGGGTGCTCATCGCGGATCATCTCGGCCACCATCGAGGCCTCCATGAG
This sequence comes from uncultured Pseudomonas sp., assembly GCA_964517735.1. Lineage (GTDB taxonomy): Bacteria > Pseudomonadota > Gammaproteobacteria > Pseudomonadales > Pseudomonadaceae > Geopseudomonas. The sequence goes on along the minus strand of CAZFFB010000033.1, from coordinate 11,198 downwards.
GTTGAGCTTGTCGATGCCGCCGCCGGCGTTGTTGGTCTCGAGGATATCCTCGATCAGGCTCTCGGCCCGCTCGCTGCCCAGCGCCTTGGTCAGTACGGCACGGATGTGGTCGCTGGAGTGGATGTTGATGGCGGCGTACTGCTCGGTCTCGTCGAGAAAGTCCTCCAGCACCTGACGCATCTCGTCGTGGGAGATCTGCGTCAGACGGGCCATCTCGGTACTGACTTCCTCGACATCCCGCGCTGGCAGGAACCTGATGACTTCAGCGGCACTGTCTTCATCCAGGCAGAGCATGAGGATGGCGCTGCGCCGTACCGGGCTCATCTCAATCATCTTGTTTGCTCATCCAGGTCTTGACGATCATGGCGACCAGGCGTGGATCGTCCTTGGCCATTTCGCGTACGGTCTGCAGGTTCTGCTCATAGATCGACGACTTGCGCCGCTTCTTGCGCAGTTGTTGCAGGGCTTCCTCGCTCTCCGGCGCGCCGGGCTCGCCGCCTTCGCCGGTGCTTGCGGCAGTCGGCAGGCCAAGCTCGGCGGCTGCCGCCTCGCGTGCGGCGGCTTCGGCGGCGGCAGCCGCGGCCAGGGTTTCCTTGTGACGGCGCTTGATCGGGCGCAGCACCATCAGCCACAGCAGCAGGGCAACGAAGGCCACCAGCAGGTAACGGGACAGGCTGGACGCCAGCTGGAAGAACTCCGGTGTCTGCCACCACTCGACGGTTTCGATGGCGCCATCGCGCTCGGCGAACGGACTGTTGATGATCTCCAGGGCATCACCGCGGGTGGTCGAGAAGCCCATGGCCTGGCGCACCAGACGGTTGATGCGCTCAAGCTCGGCCTCGTCCAGCGGCTCGCGCAGGGTCTCGCCTTCTTCACCGAGGCGCTCGCGGTAGTTGATCACCACCGCAGCGGTCAGGCGCTGGATGTTGCCGCGCTGATGCTGGACATGTTCGATGCTGCGATCGACTTCATAGTTGATCAGCTGGTCGCGCTTGAGGGAGGGCGGCGTGCTAGGGGCCGGGATGCCGGCAGCCTGCACTTCCGGTGCAATGGCTGTGGCTTCATCGGTGGTCTCACCCTGGTCTTCGGCGGGGGCAGGCAGGTTGGGGGGCGTGTTGGTCAGCGCACCCGGCACGCCTTGTGCGGGCTGTTCGCCCCCCAGGTAGTTGACCGAGATCTGCTGGCTGCGCACCGCAGCCTCGTTGGGCGGCTGGTTGGGGCCAAAGCGCTCGGCGGTCTGCTCGCGGGTGGAGAAATCGATCTGGGCGACCACCTGCGCGCGCACGTTTTCCTTGCCGAAGATCGGTACCAGAATGTTCTCGATGCGCCGCTGATAGGAGCGTTCGACTTCCTCGATGTAGGTGAGCTGAGTGCCGTCCAGATCGCGGCTGGCGGTCTGCGGCAGCGATAACAGGCGACCACCCTGATCGACCACGGTCACCGCATCGGCGCTGAGGCCCGGCACGCTCGAGGAGACCATGTGCACGATGCCGTTGACCTGGCTCTCGCCGAGGTTGCGGCCGCTGTGCAGGGTCAGCACCACCGAGGCGCTGGCCGGTTCGCGCTCGCGAACAAACACCGACTGGCGGCCCATGGCCAGGTGCACGCGCGCCCGCGCCACCGGTCCAAGCGATTCGATCGAGCGGGCCAGCTCGCCCTCAAGGCCGCGCTGGAAGTTGACCTGCTCGGCAAACTGGCTGACGCCAAAGGCCTGATTGTCGAGCAGCTCGAAGCCGACGTTGCCGCCCTGAGGCAGCCCCTGCTCGGCCAGCTGCAAGCGCAGCACATGCACCTGCTCGGCAGGCACCAGCAGCGTCTGCCCGCCACCCTCCAGGCGATAGGGAATGGCGCGCTGATCCAGCTCGCTGATGATGCGCCCGCCATCGGCCTCGCTGAGGTTGGAGTAGATCACCCGGTACTCGGGAGCTTGTGCCCACAGGAGCAGGGCCGCCACGATCAGCAGCGAAGCAACGCCGGCGACCATGAACAGCAGCATGGGGTTGCTGCGCAGCCGGGCGAGCAGCTGCTGCATACCGCTTGGCGGTGTGGCGGCAGGCGCCAGAGAATCGTTCGGGCCTGGGGTGCCGTTAGTCACGCGCACCTCCGGCGATGACCGGATGTGACATGCGCAAGACGAGCAAGCAACCGCACGCTCGGATCAGCGGCATGTCGCGCATAGCGCAGTGCGCCGGGTTGTGGCGGGCCGGCTGTGCAGGAAGTGGGCATGTATGGGGCTCTGTCATGCAATCGGGCACCAGCGACGGGGAAGGGGCGGGCTGATCCTGTGATCAGCGGCGAGTATTCCGACGGAGGCTGGCGTTATAAGCGTGTATTCTATCGTGCAAGCGTGTCGATTGCTTGCGCGCTTGGTTTCATCCTTTTTGGGGGTATACCCACATGAGCACACCAGCCATTCAATCCACGTTGCAGCAGATGCAGATCATGGCGGCCCAGGCCACCAGCAGCAAGGCCGTGCAGCCGGCGGCCGTGAATGCGGCGCTGGCAGGTGGTTTTGCCGGTGAGCTGCAGTCGGCGATTCATCGTATCAACCGTCTGCAGCAGACTGCCAGCGCACAGGCCGAGGCGTTCCAGTCCGGTGATCCGCGTGTGGCGCTCAATGATGTGATGGTCGACATGCAGAAGGCCAGCGTGGCCTTCCAGATGGGCATGCAGGTACGCAACCGGCTGATCGGCGCCTATAAAGAAGTGATGAACATGCAGGTCTGAGCCGGGCATGTCATCACCCTGCCAGGGACTCTGCATTAAAGTCGTTCATGCTGAAGGCCGATGACTGTTATCAGATGACAGCCGGTGCGCGGCAAGGCCGGCCTGTTCAGACATACCGAATCGAGGAATACATTTCATGGCATCCATCACCTCCCTTGGCGTCGGCTCGGGCCTTGATCTGTCGGGGCTGCTCAATCAGCTGGACAGCGCCGAACGCCTCAAGCTGCAGCCGCTGACGCAACAGAAGGCGGCCAATCAGAGCAAGATTTCCGCTTATGGTCGCCTGCAGGGCGGCCTGTCCAGCCTGCAGGCGGCTGTCGGCCGCCTCAACGATGCCAAGACCTTCGAGGGGATGAGCAGCACGCTCAGTGGCAGCGGACTGGCTGTGGCCACCACCAGCAGTGCCGTGCCCGGTACCTACCAGGTCAAGGTCGATCGGCTTGCCCAGGCGCAGAGCCTGGCGACGGGCGAGGTGACTGACAGGACAGCGGCCCTGGGTGCCGGAACGCTGGCCATCACGATCGGCAGTGGCGGCGAGGCCAGCAGCCTGTCGATCGAGGTGGATTCAGGCAACAACAGCCTGGAAGGCATCCGCAACGCGATCAATGCCGAGAAGGGCGGCGTGACGGCCAGCATTGTCAATACCGGTACCGGCAGTCGACTGGTGCTGACCTCCGACAAGACCGGCACTGAGTCCCAGATGACGGTGAGCTTTGTCGAGCCTGACGGCGGCAGCGATGAGCAGCTGAGTGCGTTGTTCGCTGCTTATGATGTGTCCACGAACCCCAATGGACTGAGGGAAACCGTTGCGGCGCAGGATGCCCAGGTCACCGTCAACGGCATCACACTCAGCAGTCAGAGCAACACCTTCGAGGATTCGCTGGAGGGCATCACCCTGACCGCTACAGCGGTCGGCGAGCAGCAGACCCTGACCATCAGTCGCGACACGACGACGATGAAAGGTGCGGTGAACAACTTCATCGAGGCCTACAACACGCTGGTCGGCACCATGTCCAGCCTGACCTCCTACAATGCCGAAACCCGGGTGGCGGGCGAGCTGCTCGGCGATGCTGCGCTGCGCGGCGTGCAGAGTCAGCTGCGCTCGGCATTGTCCGGCCTGTCCGAGGCAGGAGCCTACAAGGGGCTGTCTGATCTTGGCATCAGCCTGCAGCTGGATGGCAAGCTCAAGCTCGAGAAGCCTGAGCGTCTGGATGCGGCGCTGGCGGGTAACGTCACGGATCTGGCTACTTTCTTTGGCGGCACCAGCAGTGTTTCCAGTACGGATGGCTTTGCCGGCAAGCTCGGCAGTACCCTGACCACTCTGCTAGACAGCAATAGCGCGCTCAATCGCTCGGTAGAAGGGCTGAAAACCCGCAACAAGGGGCTGGATGAGCGCTATGCTCGAATGGAGTCTGGTATTGAACAGGTGGTCGAGCGTTATCGCAGCCAGTTCGCTCAGCTTGACTCACTGATCGCCAACATGAATGCGACCAGCACTTACGTGGCCCAGCAGTTCGATGCGCTCAATGCGCAGCTGGGTCGCGATTAAACGCTCAATTAGACGAGGGTGATCGATTTTATGGCCAATGACGCAAATGTATACGCACAGATGGGCGTGCAGACCGGAGTGATGTCGGCCTCTCCCCACAAGCTGATCGTCATGCTGTTCGACGGTGCGCTGACCTCGGTCCGCCTGGCCCGTCTGCACATGGAATGCGGCAATATCACCGAGAAATGCGAGGCCATCGCCAAGGCTGTGGACATCATTCAGAACGGCCTGTGGGCCTCGCTGGACATGGAGCAGGGAGGTGAAGTGGCTCAGGGGCTTGAGCAGCTCTACGATCGCATGGTGACCCAGCTGCTCAATGCCAACCTGCGCAATGAGCCGCAGCTGCTCGACGAGGTCGAGGGGTTGCTGGACAACATCGCCTCGGCGTGGCGTGAAATCGCACCGCAGGCCGGTAGCGAAGGCGCATGAGTCATGTCGTCGCCACGCCATGACCTCGAGCCATACCAGCGCTTGCTGGTGCAGTCGCAGCGTATGCTCGATCTGGCGCGCGCAGGTGACTGGTCTGAGCTGTTGACACTGGACTCCGGCGAACTGGTCAGTGTTCAACAGCTGCAGGCCTGTGATGCTGCAGCTGGCCGTGATCCGCAGCGCGAGCAGGAGCTGTGGGTGCTGCTGACACAGCTGCGCGCGCTGGACGAGGAGCTGCGTCAGCGGCTCGTCGCACGGTGCGCGGAGCTGGGCGAGCTGGCCGGGCAGGCCCGCCAGCATGTGAGCAGTGATGCTCTGCGTCCCGGTGAGGGGGTTGCTGCCTACGAAGCTGCAGCCCGCTCAGCCAAAGGATCGGTGTGAGTGGCATCACGCCGCTGCTCGACACCCTGTTGCATCAGGTACTGGGCAAGCGGGTCGACCTGCCGCTGAGCAAGCCGCTGAACCAGCCGGTTGCCCCGCTGCTACCGGCTGAGGCGGTACGTGCCCTGCAAGGTGACTCGCGTCTGGAACCTGCAGCCCTGCAGGCGCGCGCACAGGTACCGGTGCCGATACTTGAGGGTCAGCGCCCGGGAGGCGGGCAGACCCAGGCCGCACCGGGATTGCCGCCTTCCGCCACCACGACCCTGAGCCCTGCTGCCCGGCTGATTGCCGATGTGCTGAGCGGATATTCTGGACAGCCATCCGTGCTGAGGCCTGCGGCGCCCCTGTTGACGCCGCTTGATCTGTCAGGCCTTGATGCCCCCCGGCTGGCCAGTCAGCTGCAGCAAAACATCAGCAGCAGCGGCCTGTTCTACGAAGCACATCTGGCACGTTGGCAACGCGGCGAGCTGCCTCTGCAGTTCCTGCAGCGCGAACCGCAGTCCTGGCTGCTTGCCCTGCGTGGCGCCGGTGCGGCCAGCGCAGCGCCTGCCGGTCAGGCCCTGTCATCAGGGGTGGCGGCGGGAGCGGCGCCCTTGATGGGTGGCCTGCTTGAGCGCGCCGCGCAGCTGATGGCCCGCAGCATGCCGGCGGCTCCGGAGTCCGGTGACGAGGGGATGCGCAGCCCATTGCAGCTCCAGGATCCGGTCAGCAGCCGCGAATCCCTGAACGGTCTGATTCGTCATCAGCTGGAACTGCTGGTCACGCCTTCGCTGCGCTGGGAGGGACAGGTCTGGCCGGGGGCCTTCATGAGCCTGCTGCTTGAGCGGGTCGACGAGGATGACGCTCGCCAGCAAGACCCATCGTCGTCTGACGTCAATGAGGCGGACGGCCCGGAGTGGCAGATCCAGTTCTCGGTGCGTCTTGAGCGGTTCGGTCAGCTGAATGTGGCGGCCCGCTGGCGCGGCGAGCAGCTGTCGCTGGCGCTGGGCAGTGACTCGCCTGCGCTGCTGGAGCGCTTTGCGGCTGATCGCGGACAACTGCGTGAGCGCCTGCTGGCCTGCGGCTTTGCTGAGGTCGAACTGTAGGCAATCGACAGTCGTGTCGAGGAGACCCCGTGAGCACTTCCGATGACAAGACCCCTGCCCATCGCCGCCAGCAGGCCCTGGCCCTGTCCTATGCTGACGGTGATGTCGCGCCGCGCGTGGTGGCCAAGGGCTATGGCGCAGTGGCCGAACGGATCATTGCCGAGGCGCGCCATTACGGCATTCCGGTGCATGGCTCGCCCGAACTGGTCAATCTGCTGATGCAGGTTGACCTGGATGCCCATATCCCGCCGCAGCTGTATCAGGTGGTCGCAGAGCTGCTGGTCTGGGCCTACAATCTGGAGCGTGAAGCGAGCGCTCGCTGAGCAATGCGGTCCATCCACAGGCCATCCTGAATCCTTTGCGTGCCGGACGCTGTGCTCTGCCAGTGAACGCGATATGCTGGGAGTGTGCAGGAGGCGCGCCGCGTCTGCTGTCGGCGTCGCCTTGGGCGATGTCGGGAGATGCCAGGATTGTGGTGCCGTACAGGGGACGGCCGCAGGTACGATCTGCAGTGCAGACAGCGTTTATGCGCCGTCCGCGTTGCCATCATTCACCGCTCGAGAATGTGGTACCGACCTGCCGGTGCCCGTCAAGGATTTGTCCACCGTGCTTATCGCCATCGGATTCGTTGTTCTCATTCTGTCGGTCTTCGGCGGCTTCGTGCTGTCGGGCGGCAGTCTTGGACCACTCTATCAGCCTACCGAGTTCCTGATGATCGGCGGGGCTGCTATCGGTACCTTCATCGCGGCCAACAACGGCAAGGCGATGAAGGCTACCCTCAAGGTCATTCCTCGCCTCAAGTTCACCCTCAAGTACAACAAGGCGTTGTACATGGATCTGATGGCGCTGCTCTACACCGTGCTGTCCAAGGCTCGTCGCGAGGGCATGCTGTCGATCGAAAAAGACGTTGAAAATCCGGCAGAAAGCCCGCTGTTCAAGGATTATCCGCGCCTTCTGGCCGACACGATGATCATCAACTTCATCACCGATTACCTGCGTCTGATGATCAGCGGCAACATGAACGCCCACGAGCTCGACGAGCTGATGCTCCATGAGATCGAGGAATTCGAGCACGAATCCCATCTGCCCTCCGATGCGCTGACCAAGGTCAGTGACGCCCTGCCGGCGTTTGGCATCGTCGCGGCGGTGATGGGTGTGGTGAAGGCACTGACTGCCGCCGACGCCTCTCCTGATGTCATGGGCCAGATGATCGCCCACGCCCTGGTCGGTACCTTCGTCGGTATCCTGCTCGCCTACGGCTTCATCACGCCGCTGGCCAACCGGATCGATCGTCAGGTGGCCGAGGCCATGAAGGTGCTGCAGTGCATGCGCGTCACCCTGCTGGCCAGCCTGAATGGCTATGCCCCGCAGCTGGCGGTGGAGTTTGGCCGCAAGGCACTGCACAGCGCCGAGCGCCCCGGCGCCGCCGAGCTTGAGGAGCATGTGCGCAACAGCAAGTCGGGAGGCGCCAGCTGATGGCAGGCGGTGACGAACATCGGCCAATCATCATTGTCCGGCGCAAAAAGGTGGTGCATGGCCACCACGGTGGCGCCTGGAAGATTGCCTTTGCCGACTTCATGACCGCGCTGATGGCGCTGTTTCTGGTGCTCTGGGTGCTGTCTTCCTCAAGTCCCGAGCAGAAGCAGGCGGTGGCTGAGTATTTCCGCACCCCGCTGGTGGTGGCGATGAGCGGCGGTGACCGCAGCACCGCCAGCACCAGTGCGATTCCTGGCGGTGGTCCCGATCCGAGCTTCTCCGAGGGCGAGCGCGACCGCATCGACCCGCGCGAGCAGCAGCTGCTGGCCGAGGAGCGCGAGCGGATGTCTGATCTTGAGGAGCGCATCGAGGCGGTGATCAGCAATGATCCGCTGCTGCGCGAGCTGCGTGAGCAGATCCTCATCGAAGCCACCCAGGAGGGGCTGCGCATCCAGCTGGTGGATACCGAGCAGCGTCCGATGTTCGAGCTGGGCAGCGAGCGTGTCGCACCTTACATGCGCAACCTGCTGCGCACCCTGGCGCCGATGCTCAACGAGCTGCCCAACCGCATCCAGATCAGCGGCCATACCGACAGCGTGCCCTACGCGGGTGGTGAGGCCGGATACAGCAACTGGGAACTGTCGGCCGATCGTGCCGGGGCTTCGCGCCGCGAGCTGATCGCCGGCGGATTGGCCCCGGAAAAGCTGCTGCGGGTCTCCGGCATGGCTGACCGGATCATCTTCGAGGGCGCCGAGCCGACTGATGCGCGCAACCGGCGCATCACCGTGGTGGTGCTCAACAATCGCACGGCCGAGGCGATCCTCAATCCTGTGGATACTGATCTGAAGCAACTCGGTGCACCCGCATCGGCTATACCTTCTGCCAGTGAGGCGAGCGTGCCCGCTGCGCCCATGACCACCCCGCCGGCCAACAGTGCGCCGGGTATTTCGATACCCGCCGTACCGGGTAATGCGCGTTAACCCCACAGCCTGGATGCCTGCATGGATATCACCGATTTCTACGATACCTTCTTCGAGGAGGCCGCCGAGCTACTGGGTGACATGGAGCGTTATCTGCTGGAGCTGGATATCGAGCATCCAGATCCAGAGCACCTCAATGCCATCTTTCGTGCGGCCCACTCGATCAAGGGCGGTGCCGGAACCTTCGGCTTTGATGTGCTGCAAAAGACCACGCACATCTTCGAGAACCTGCTCGACCACCTGCGCCGCGGCGAGCTGACGCTGCGACGCGATATCGTCGACCTCTTTCTGGAAACCAAAGACATGCTGCAAGATCAGCTGGACGCCTACCGCAACAGTGCCGAGCCGGATGCGGAAGCCTTTGCGCGCATCTGTGAGGTCCTGCAGCAGCTGGCGCGGGAGGAAATTGGTAATGCGCAGGCCCCGGCGGCCCCTCCGCCCCCGGCGCTGGCCCCCGTCGCGACCCCTGCGCCTGCGGTGCCGGCTGCTGAAATCGAGGCTCAGGAGGGCGAGGCGCGGCTGTGTGTGGCGCTGCTGGGCGTGCCTGAAAAGGATCGCCTGCTGCTGGTCGAGGAGCTGCATCAGTTCGGGCGCATCATCAAGACCTCGGGCGATGAGCAGCGCTATGAAGTCGAGCTGCTGAGCAGCGAGGAGCCGGACGACATCGAAGCGGTGCTGTGCTTCGTGGTCGATGCCGACCAGCTGGAGATCTGTGTGCTGGGCATCGCCGACAGCCCGGTGGCCGAGGCCATGGTGGCCGACACGCTCCCGGTCCAGCAAAGCGCAGCCCCGGCGCCGGGGCCTGCGGCTGACAGCCCGGCCAGTGCTGGGGATGATGATGATCTGGAGGCGCTGTTCGAGGCCAACCAGACGCTGTTTGCGGCCTTGCACAGTCAGGCGCAGACCGATCCCTCTGTCGCTGCACCGTCTGTTGGTCAGGCTGCCGAGCAACCGCCCGTTGCGGCCCCTGCTGCGCCTGCCCCATCGACGCCGGCCACCGCGGCATCCGTCGCACCCACGCCTGCACCGACCCCTGCACCCGCACCCACGCCGCCCCGGCCGGCTTCGACGGCAAAGCCTGCGGTGTCTGCCGAGAGCAAGCCGGCTGCCAGCAGCGAGTCGACCAGCCTGCGCGTGCCGGTCGACAAGGTCGACCAGATCATCAACCTGGTGGGGGAGCTGGTCATCACCCAGTCGATGCTCGAGCAGACCGTCAGCCAGCTGGGCGGTACGATGCATGGCGACCTGGTCAACAGCGTGAGCCTGCTGCAACGCAATGCGCGTGATCTGCAGGAGGCGGTGATGTCGATCCGCATGGTGCCGATGGATTTCGTATTCAGCCGCTTCCCGCGTCAGGTACGCGACCTGGCCGGCAAGCTGGGCAAGGATGTGGAGCTGGTCACCGAGGGCAAGTCCACCGAGCTGGACAAGAGCCTGGTCGAGCGCATCATCGACCCCCTCAATCACCTGGTGCGCAACAGCCTCGATCATGGCATCGAGATGCCCGCTGTGCGCGAGGCCGCCGGCAAGTCCCGTACCGGCCGGCTGACCCTCTCGGCCCAGCATCAGGGCGGCAACATCGTCATCGATGTGATCGATGATGGTGCGGGTCTTGATCGGGAGAAGATCCTCGCCAAGGCTCGCAGCAATGGCCTTGCCGTCTCCGACAACATGAGCGATGAGGATGTCTATCAGCTGATCTTCGCGCCGGGCTTCTCCACCGCCGAGCAGGTCACCGACGTGTCCGGGCGTGGTGTGGGCATGGACGTGGTCAAGCGCAACATCCAGTCCCTGGGCGGGCATGTACAGATCCTGTCGCGCAAGGGGCAGGGCACCACCACCCGCATCGTCCTGCCGCTGACGCTGGCTATTCTGGACGGCATGTCGATCCGCGCCGCCAACGAGATCTTCATCCTGCCGCTCAGTGCAGTACTCGAATCCCTGCAGCCGCGTAGCGAGGACATCTATTCGATGGCCGGCACCGACCAGCTGCTCAAGGTACGGGAGGAATACCTGCCCCTGGTGGCGCTGCATCAGGTGTTCAGTGTTGCCGGGGCGCGCACCGAACCGACCGAATGCATCGCGGTGATCGTACAGGGCGAGGGGCGCCGCTATGCGCTGCTGGTTGATGAGCTGATCGGCCAGCAGCAGGTGGTGGTCAAGAACCTGGAAACCAACTACCGCAAGGTGCCCGGCGTATCCGCGGCGACCATTCTTGGTGATGGCAGCGTCGCGCTGATTCTCGACATCGCCGATCTCTATCGTTTGAGCCGTAACCCGGCTGTCACACCGGCCCTCTCGGGCATGGTGCCTTCTGCACAGGAGAAGATGCTGTCATGACCCAACTGAACGAAACCGGCCTGCCGGCGGCCATGCTGGACGGCCACAGCCGCGAGTACCTGGTGTTCTCCCTGGGCAGCGAGGAATACGCCATCGATATCCTCAAGGCGCAGGAGATTCGCGGCTACGAGAACGTCACGCGGATTGCCAATACCCCCGCCTTCATCAAGGGCGTGACTAACCTGCGCGGCGTGATCGTGCCGATTGTCGATCTGCGCATCAAGTTCAACC
>CAZFFB010000032.1:0-12217 GCA_964517735.1 uncultured Pseudomonas sp. | reverse complement strand
CATCGTCATCGCCGGCAAGGACAAGGGCAAGCGCGGCAAGGTGCTGAAGGTCCTCGCTGACGACCGTCTGGTCGTGGGTGGTGTGAACCTGATCAAGCGCCATACCAAGCCGAACCCCATGCTGGGTGTTCAGGGTGGTATCGTCGAGAAGGAAGCCCCCCTGCACGTCTCCAACGTTGCCATCTTCAACCCGGAAACCAGCAAGGCTGACCGCGTTGGCTTCAAGGTCGATGAAGGCAAGAAAATTCGTGTCTTCAAGTCGACCCAGAAGCCGGTTGGCGCTTGAGACTGCTAGGTAAATCACCATGGCACGATTGAAAGAGATTTATCGGAAAGAAATCGCTCCCAAGCTGAAAGAACAGCTTCAGCTGGGTAACGTGATGGAAGTTCCGCGCATTACCAAAATCACCCTGAACATGGGTTTGGGCGAAGCGATCGGTGACAAGAAGATCATCGAGAACGCGCTCGGCGACATGGAAAAGATTGCCGGCCAAAAGCCGATCGTCACCTATGCTCGCAAATCCGTTGCCGGCTTCAAGGTCCGCGAGGGCTGGCCGATCGGCATCAAGGTGACTCTGCGTGGCGATCGTATGTACGAATTCCTCGATCGTCTGCTCACCATCTCCCTGCCGCGCGTGCGTGACTTCCGCGGCCTGAGTGCCAAGTCCTTCGATGGTCGTGGCAACTACAGCATGGGCGTGAAAGAGCAGATCATCTTCCCGGAAATCGATTACGACAAGATCGATGCGCTGCGTGGCATGGACATTACCCTGACCACTACTGCCCGTAACGACGAAGAAGGTCGCGCTCTGCTGCGTGCCTTCAGCTTCCCGTTCCGTAACTGAGTGGAGTAGGAAAATGGCCAAGACAAGCATGAAGAACCGTGAGCTGAAGCGTCAGCAGACGGTTGCCAAGTACGCCCAGAAGCGTGCCGAGCTGAAAGCTACCATCGTCAGCCCGCACTCCACGCCGGAGCAGCGCTGGGAAGCCCTGGTAGCCCTGCAGAAGCAGCCGCGTGATGCATCCCCTTGCCGTCTGCGTAACCGCTGCCGCGTTACCGGTCGTCCGCATGGCTACTACCGCAAGTTCGGCCTGAGCCGTATCAAGCTGCGCGAAGCCGCTATGCGTGGTGATGTACCGGGTCTGGTCAAGGCCAGCTGGTAATCGCCAGAGGAGGGTGGCTCGTTCACCCTCCGCGATAGCATGAATCAGGCCCCCTATGGGGCTTGATTCGTTTATGTCGCACCTCTAGAATATCGGGCTCGCCTGAGTCTGGCTTTTGCCCGGTGTCGGGCATGTATGGCCGCAAGGCTTTTTTTGTTTCAGGAGCATCAAGCCCATGAGTATGCAGGACCCGTTAGCGGACATGCTAACTCGTATCCGTAATGCCCAGATGGCTGAGAAGACCGTGGTTAGCATGCCGTCTTCCAAGCTGAAGGTGGCAGTAGCCAAAGTTCTCAAGGACGAAGGCTACATCGCGGATTACCAAGTCAGCGGTGACGTCAAGCAGCAGCTTTCCATCGAGCTGAAGTACTTCGAAGGCCGTCCGGTCATCGAGGAAGTCAAGCGCGTGAGCCGTCCTGGCCTTCGTCAGTACAAATCCGTCGATGACCTGCCGAAGGTACGTGGCGGTCTTGGCGTTTCCATCGTCTCCACCAACAAAGGTGTGATGACGGATCGCGCTGCTCGCGCTGCCGGTGTCGGCGGCGAAGTGCTCTGCACCGTATTCTAAGGGGGGATCAGCATGTCTCGCGTTGCTAAGAACCCCGTCAAGCTGCCCGCCGGCGTCGAAGTCAATCTGGCCGGTCAGCAGCTTTCGGTGAAGGGTGTCAAGGGTACTCTGGAACTGAAGGTTCATCCTTCGGTTGAAGTCCTGCAGGAATCCGGTGAGCTGCGTTTTGCAGCCCGTAATGGTGACCAGCAGACTCGCGCCATGGCCGGTACTACCCGTGCTCTGGTGAACAACATGGTTGTCGGCGTCAGCCAAGGCTTCGAGCGCAAGCTGCAGCTGGTCGGTGTCGGTTACCGTGCTCAGGCCAAGGGCAATGTTCTGTCGCTGTCCCTCGGCTTCTCGCACCCGGTCGAGTATGAGCTGCCGGAAGGCGTCACTGCTGAAACCCCAAGCCAGACTGATATCTTGATCAAGGGTATCGACAAGCAGGTGGTGGGTCAGGTGGCTGCCGAAATCCGCGACTTCCGTCGTCCGGAGCCGTACAAGGGCAAGGGTGTTCGTTACGCGGATGAAATTGTCCGTCGTAAAGAAGCCAAGAAGAAGTAAGGGCATAGCAAATGAGCGACAAGAAAGTGATCCGTCTGCGTCGCGCTCGCCAGGCACGCCTGAAGATGCGCGAGCTGGAAGCCGTACGCCTTTGCGTGTACCGCTCTTCCCAGCATATGTACGCCCAGGTCATCTCGGCCGACGGCGGCAAGGTCCTGGCCAGTGCTTCGACACTGGACAAAGAGCTGCGTGGCGATGCCACTGGCAACGTCGAAGCTGCCAAGAAGGTCGGTCTGCTGGTCGCCGAGCGTGCTAAGGCCGCTGGTGTCACCAAGGTGGCTTTTGATCGTTCTGGCTTCAAGTACCACGGTCGTGTCAAGGCACTGGCCGATGCTGCTCGTGAAGGCGGGCTGGAGTTCTAAGTTATGGCGAATAACGAGCAGAAGCGCGACGAAGGCTACATCGAGAAGCTGGTTCAGGTGAACCGCGTTGCCAAGACTGTCAAGGGTGGCCGCATCTTCACTTTCACTGCATTGACTGTGGTGGGTGATGGCAAGGGTCGTGTTGGCTTTGGTCGCGGCAAGTCCCGTGAAGTTCCAGCTGCCATCCAGAAGGCCATGGAGGCGGCACGCCGCAACATGATCCAGGTCGATCTGAATGGCACCACCCTGCAGTACCCGATCAAGTCCGCCCATGGCGCCTCCAAGGTGTACATGCAGCCGGCTTCGGAAGGTACCGGTGTCATCGCTGGCGGCGCCATGCGCGCTGTTCTGGAAGTGGCTGGTGTGCACAACGTTCTGGCCAAGTGCTATGGCTCCACCAATCCGGTGAATGTGGTGTACGCCACGTTCAAAGGTCTGCAGAGCATGCAGTCCCCGGACTCCGTGGCAGCCAAGCGTGGCAAGAGCGTCGAGGAGATTCTCTGATCATGTCCAATGCCAAGATCAAGGTCACGCTGATCAAGAGCGTGAACGGCCGTCTGGCCAACCACAAGGCGTGCGTCAAGGGTCTCGGCCTGCGTCGCATCAACCACACCGTAGAAGTCCTTGATACCCCGGAGAACCGCGGGATGATCAACAAGGCCTACTACCTGCTGCGTGTGGAGGGTTAATCCATGCAACTGAACGATCTGCGTTCCGCGCCGGGTGCCCGTCGCGAGAAGCTGCGTCCGGGCCGTGGTATCGGTAGCGGTCTGGGCAAGACCGGCGGCCGTGGCCACAAGGGTCAGACTTCCCGCTCCGGCGGCAAGATTGCTCCTGGCTTTGAGGGCGGCCAGCAGCCGCTGCACCGTCGTCTGCCGAAGTTCGGCTTCACCTCGCTGAAGGCCATGGATCGTGCGGAAGTTCGCACCTCCGAACTGGCTAAGGTCGAGGGTGATGTCGTAACCCTGCAGGCGCTCAAGGAAGCCAACGTCATCAACCAGAATGTGCAGCGCGTCAAAGTGATGCTCTCTGGTGAGGTTACCCGCGCGGTCACCCTGAAAGGTATCGCTGTAACCAAGGGTGCGCGTGCGGCGATCGAAGCAGCTGGCGGTAAAATCGAGGAATAAATGGCTAAGCAAGGTGCTCTCTCCGCGCTAAGCAACGGCGGGCTCTCCGAGCTGTGGGGTCGTCTGCGCTTCCTGTTCATGGCGATTATCGTCTACCGAATTGGAGCGCACATCCCGGTGCCTGGGATCAACCCGGACCGTCTGGCCGAGCTGTTTCGGCAGAACGAGGGGACCATTCTTAGCCTGTTCAACATGTTCTCCGGTGGTGCACTGGAGCGGATGAGCATCTTTGCCTTGGGGATCATGCCGTACATCTCGGCATCGATCATCATGCAGCTGATGACCGCCGTCAGTCCCCACCTGGAACAGTTGAAGAAGGAAGGTGAGGCGGGTCGTCGCAAGATCAGCCAGTACACCCGCTACGGGACTCTGGTCCTGGCGCTGGTCCAGGCCGTCGGCATGTCCGTCGGTCTGGCCGGTCAGGGCGTTGCCTTCAGTGCCGACTTTGGCTTCCACTTCATGGCGGTGACCACCTTTGTGGCGGGTGCCATGTTCATGATGTGGCTGGGTGAGCAGATCACCGAGCGTGGTATCGGCAACGGTATTTCCATGCTGATCTTCGCGGGTATCGTTGCAGGCTTGCCTGCAGCGATCGGTCAGTCCTTCGAGTCTGCCCGGCTGGGTGATATCAACATTTTTGCCTTGATTGCCATCGGCCTTCTGGCTGTGGCCATCATTGCCTTCGTGGTGTTTATCGAGCGTGGTCAGCGCCGTATTGCGGTGCATTACGCCAAGCGTCAGCAGGGCCGCAAGGTTTTTGCTGCGCAGACCAGTCATCTGCCGCTGAAGGTGAATATGGCCGGGGTCATTCCCGCCATCTTTGCCAGCAGTATCCTGCTGTTCCCGGCTTCTCTCGGGCAGTGGTTCGGCCAGAGCGAAGGCATGGGCTGGATGCAGGATGTCGCGCAAGCGATTGCTCCTGGTCAGCCGCTGAACATCCTGCTGTTCAGTGCAGGGATCATCTTCTTCTGCTTCTTCTACACGGCACTGATGTTCAATCCGAAGGACGTAGCGGAGAACCTGAAGAAGTCTGGTGCCTTCATTCCGGGTATTCGTCCCGGTGAGCAGTCTGCACGCTACATCGATGGCGTACTGACTCGTCTGACCGTGTTCGGTGCCCTGTACATGACGGCTGTCTGTCTGCTGCCCCAGTTCCTGGTGGTGGCAGCAAATGTGCCGTTCTACCTTGGCGGGACTTCGCTGCTGATCGTCGTGGTGGTTGTGATGGATTTCATGTCACAAGTGCAATCCCACCTCGTGTCGCACCAGTACGATTCCCTGATGAAGAAAGCCAACCTGAAGGGTTATGGCGGCGGCATGCTCCGCTGATCCACCCCGTAAGGTTCGAGGAGTTGGTGATGAAAGTTCGTGCATCGGTCAAGAAGCTGTGCCGTAACTGCAAGATCATCCGTCGTGACGGCGTCGTCCGCGTGATCTGCAGCGCGGAGCCGCGCCACAAGCAGCGCCAAGGCTGAGTGTGATCTGCGAACCAGCCCGGCAGCTAGTGCGCTGCCGGGTTGATTATTTGTTTCTACAGCGATAACATCCTGCGCCCTTTCTTGGCTTCCGGGGCGCGGATAGCTGTCACTTGGAGTTTTCTGAATGGCCCGTATTGCAGGCGTCAACATTCCGGATAACAAACACACTGTTATCTCGCTGACCTACATCTATGGTGTCGGTCGCACTACTGCGCAGAACATCTGCGCTGCTACCGGCGTCAATCCGGCAGCGAAAATCAAGGATCTCTCGGACGAGCAGATCGAACAGCTGCGCGCTGAAGTGGCCAAGTTCACCACTGAAGGTGACCTGCGCCGCGAAATCAACATGAACATCAAGCGCCTGATGGACCTCGGCTGCTACCGCGGCCTGCGTCACCGTCGTGGCCTGCCGGTTCGTGGTCAGCGCACCAAGACCAACGCCCGCACCCGCAAGGGTCCGCGCAAGCCGATCCGCAAGTAATCGCATCAGCGAATCGACAGGAATCTAGTCATGGCAAAACCTGCTGCTCGTCCTCGTAAGAAAATCAAAAAGACAGTGGTTGATGGCATCGCCCACATCCATGCGTCTTTCAATAACACCATCGTGACCATCACAGATCGTCAGGGCAATGCTCTGTCCTGGGCGACCTCGGGTGGTTCCGGTTTCCGTGGCTCGCGCAAGAGCACTCCGTTCGCTGCCCAGGTTGCAGCTGAGCGTGCCGGTCAGGCCGCTCTGGAGTACGGCCTGAAGAACCTCGACGTCAACGTCAAAGGTCC
Source organism: uncultured Pseudomonas sp. (assembly GCA_964517735.1). GTDB lineage: Bacteria > Pseudomonadota > Gammaproteobacteria > Pseudomonadales > Pseudomonadaceae > Geopseudomonas. The sequence goes on along the minus strand of CAZFFB010000032.1, from coordinate 6,195 downwards.
GGGTCCGGGCCGCGAATCCGCTGTGCGTGCCCTGAACGCCTGCGGTTACAAGATTGCCAGCATCACCGACGTGACGCCGATCCCGCATAACGGGTGCCGTCCGCCGAAGAAGCGTCGCGTGTAATAGGAGACAGTGAAGAATGGCTCGCTACATTGGTCCGAAATGCAAACTGTCCCGTCGCGAAGGCACTGACCTGTTCCTGAAGAGCGGTGCTCGCGCTCTGGAATCCAAGTGCAATATCGAAGCGGCCCCGGGTATCCATGGCCAGCGCCGTGGTCGCCTGTCCGAGTACGGTACCCAGCTGCGCGAGAAGCAGAAGGTTCGTCGTATTTACGGCGTGCTGGAGCGTCAGTTCAGCGGTTACTACAAGGAAGCCACCCGTCGCAAGGGCTCCACAGGTGAAAACCTGCTGCAGTTGCTCGAGTGCCGTCTGGACAACGTCGTCTACCGCATGGGCTTTGGTGCTACCCGCGCTGAAGCACGTCAGCTGGTCTCCCACAAGGCCATCACCGTTAACGGTCAGACCGTGAACATCCCGTCCTTCCAGATCAAGGCCGGTGATGTGGTTGCTGTCCGCGAGAAGGCCAAGAACCAGCTGCGTATCGCCCAGGCTCTCGAGCTGTGCGGTCAGCGTGGTCGCGTTGAGTGGGTGGAAGTCGATGCCGAGAAGAAGTCCGGCGTATTCAAGAGCGTGCCGGCTCGCAGCGACCTGTCTGCTGACATCAACGAAAACCTGATTGTCGAGCTCTACTCCAAGTAAGAGCTAGAAAATAGGTGCATCCATGCAGAGTTCGGTAAATGAGTTTCTGACCCCGCGTCATATTGACGTTCAGGTGGTCAGCCCGACCCGCGCCAAGATCACGCTCGAGCCTCTCGAGCGCGGTTTTGGTCACACACTGGGCAACGCGCTGCGTCGCATCCTGTTGTCCTCCATGCCTGGCTGCGCAGTGGTTGAGGCTGAAATCGATGGCGTACTCCATGAGTACAGTGCCATCGAGGGTGTGCAGGAAGATGTGATTGAGATCCTGCTCAACCTGAAAGGCCTGGCCGTCAAGCTGCACGGTCGTGATGAGGTGACGCTGACCCTGGCGAAGAAGGGCCCGGGTGTGGTGACCGCTGCCGATATTCAGCTGGATCACGATGTCGAGATCGTCAACGGTGATCATGTGATCGCCCACCTGGCGGATAACGGTGCACTCAACATGCGCCTGAAAATCGCCCGTGGTCGCGGTTATGAGCCGGCAGATGCCCGTCAGAGTGACGAGGATGAGAGCCGCTCGATCGGTCGCCTCCAGCTCGATGCTTCGTTCAGCCCGGTGCGCCGTCTTGCTTACGTGGTCGAAAGCGCCCGTGTCGAGCAGCGCACCAACCTGGACAAGCTGGTCCTTGATCTGGAAACCAACGGCACTCTTGAACCTGAAGAGGCTATCCGTCGTGCCGCGACCATCCTGCAGCAGCAGCTGGCCGCGTTCGTCGACCTCAAGGGTGACAGTGCTCCGGTGGTGGAAGAGCAGGAAGACGAGATCGATCCGATCCTGCTGCGTCCGGTTGATGATCTGGAACTGACCGTACGTTCGGCGAACTGCCTGAAGGCAGAGAACATCTACTACATCGGTGACCTGATTCAGCGCACCGAGGTGGAGTTGCTCAAGACGCCGAACCTGGGCAAGAAGTCCCTGACTGAAATCAAGGACGTCCTCGCCTCCCGTGGTCTTTCCCTCGGCATGCGCCTGGACAACTGGCCGCCGGCAAGTCTCAAGAAAGACGACAAGGCCACTGCCTGATCGTCACGATCACCGAACTCCACGTTTGGTAAGGAATTTCAATCATGCGTCATCGTAAAAGTGGCCGTCACCTGAGCCGCACCAGCGCCCACCGCAAGGCCATGTTCCAGAACATGGCGGTGTCGCTGTTCGAACACGAGCTGATCAAGACCACCCTGCCCAAGGCGAAAGAGCTGCGTCGCGTTGCCGAGCCGCTGATCACCCTGGCCAAGGAAGACAGCGTCGCCAACCGTCGTCTGGCTTTTGACCGTACCCGCTCCAAAGCGGCTGTCGGCAAGCTGTTCAACGAGCTGGGCAAGCGTTACGCCAATCGTCCAGGTGGCTATCTGCGCATCCTCAAGTGCGGTTTCCGTGCGGGTGACAATGCGCCCATGGCTTACGTCGAGCTGGTCGACCGTCCGGTCGGCGCTGCCGGTGAAGCTGCTGCCGAGTAATATCGGTTGCAACAAAAGACCGGGCCTTGTGCCCGGTTTTTTGTTGTCTGGTATGTGCGATGTGCGTGTGCAGCGATGCCTGCAACGCGGCGACAGGCCGGCATCCTGCCGGGCCTGTCTTTTCATGCTGCAAGGGTTTTAGCTTCGATCACGCTCCAGCAGCGGTGCGAGGAAGCGCCCTGTATGAGAGTGGGCCATGGTGGCCACTGCCTCAGGCGTCCCGGTGGCGATGATCTGCCCGCCTCGCGAGCCGCCCTCAGGGCCGAGATCGACCAGCCAGTCAGCGGTCTTGATCACATCCAGGTTGTGTTCGATGACCACCACGGTATTGCCGTGATCGCGCAGGCGATGCAGGACATCGAGCAATTGCTGGATATCGGCAAAGTGCAGGCCAGTCGTTGGCTCATCAAGGATATACAGGGTCTTGCCGGTATCGCGCTTGGACAGTTCGCGAGCCAGCTTGACCCGCTGCGCCTCACCGCCAGACAGCGTAGTGGCGCTCTGCCCGAGGCGGATGTAGGACAGGCCGACATCGATCAGTGTCTGCAGCTTGCGGGCCACGGCCGGAACGGCGTCGAAGAAGGCGCGTGCCTCTTCAATGGTCATCTCCAGCACCTCGTGGATGCTCTTGCCCTTGTACTTGACCTCAAGGGTTTCCCGGTTGTAGCGCTTGCCCTTGCACACATCACAGGGCACATAGATGTCCGGCAGAAAATGCATTTCTACCTTGATCATCCCATCGCCCTGACAGGCTTCGCAGCGCCCGCCCTTGACGTTGAAGGAGAAGCGCCCCGGGCCGTAGCCACGTGAGCGTGCCTCCGGGACGCCGGCGAACAGCTCGCGGATCGGTGTGAACAGCCCGGTATAGGTCGCCGGATTCGAGCGCGGTGTGCGGCCGATCGGGCTCTGGTCGATGTCAACCACCTTGTCGAGCTGTTCGAGGCCTTCGCAGCGGTCATGCTCCGCCACCTCCAGCATGCTGGCCCCGTTGAGTGCCGTGGCCGCCAGCGGGTAGAGGGTATTGTTGATCAGCGTCGACTTGCCCGAACCGGACACGCCGGTGATGCAGGTCAGCAGACCTAGCGGAATCTCCAGGTTCACACTCTGCAGGTTGTTGCCGCGCGCGCCATTCAGGCGCAGTACCCGCGCAGGATCCATCGCCGTGCGCTGGGTCGGGTAGCGGATGCGCTCGCGTCCTGACAGGTACTTGCCCGTCAGCGAGTCGGGATGGGCCATCACCTCATCGGGCGTCCCTTGGGCGACGATACGCCCGCCATGCACGCCAGCGCCGGGGCCGATATCGACCACATAGTCGGCCAGACGGATGGCGTCCTCGTCATGCTCGACGACGATCACCGTGTTGCCCAGATTGCGCAGGTGGGTGAGGGTGGCCAGCAGACGTTCGTTGTCGCGCTGGTGCAGGCCGATGCTCGGCTCATCGAGGATGTACATCACCCCGACCAGTCCGGCACCGATCTGGCTGGCCAGGCGGATGCGCTGCGCCTCGCCACCGGACAGGGTGTCGGCACTGCGTTCAAGGGTCAGGTAGTCGAGGCCGACATTGACCAGAAACTGCAGGCGCTCGCGGATCTCCTTGAGAATCTTCTCGGCGATCTCGCCGCGCCGGCCCTCCAGCTGCAGGGTGGCGAAGTAGGCGCTGGCTTCGCCGACCGGCAGGGCGGTGACCTGCGGCAGCGTGCGCTCTCCAACCCAGACGTGCCGGGCCTCACTGCGCAGGCGCGAACCCTGACAGGCCGGGCAGGCATGGCTGCTGAGCAGCTTGCCGAGCTCCTCCCGCAGGCTGGCCGACTCGGTCTCCCGGTAGCGGCGCTCAAGGTTGGGGATGATGCCCTCGAAGGGGTGCTGGCGGCGCACCACATCCCCGCGGTCATTGAGGTAACGAAATTCGATGGCACTGTTGCCGCTGCCGTGCAGCAGCACCTGCTGCACCTTGCCCGGCAGGCTGTCGAAGGGCGCCTCCAGGCTGAAATCAAGATGCGCCGCCAGGGAGGCGAGCATCTGGAAGTAGTAGACGTTGCGCCGATCCCAGCCGCGGATCGCGCCCTCCGCCAGGCTCAGCTCGCCATTGACCAGCCGGCGCGGATCAAAGAACTGTTTGACCCCGAGGCCGTCGCAGCTCTGGCAGGCACCGGCCGGGTTATTGAAGGAGAACAGCCTCGGCTCCAGCTCGCCCAGCGAGTGCCCGCAGTGCGGACAGGCAAAGCGTGCGGAAAAGATGATTTCCTCGCCGTCCTCGTCGTCCATCGGCACCACCAGGGCGATGCCCTCTGCCAGCTTCAGGGCCGTCTCAAAGGATTCGGCCAGACGCTGTTGCAGATCCCCCCGCACCTTGAAGCGATCGACCACCACATCGATCGAGTGCTTCTTCTGCTTGTCCAGTTTCGGCAGCTCGTCCAGCTCATGCAGCCGGCCATTGATCCGCGCCCTGACAAAGCCCTGGGCGCGCAGATCCTCGAATACCGACAGGTGCTCGCCCTTGCGCTCGCGGATGACCGGGGCCAGCAGCATGCGTTTGCTGCCCTCGGGCAGGGCCAGTACCTGATCGACCATCTGGCTGACGGTCTGCGCCTCGAGCGGCACGCCATGCTCCGGGCAGCGAGGGATACCGACGCGGGCATAGAGCAGGCGCAGGTAATCGTAGATTTCGGTGATGGTGCCGACCGTCGAGCGCGGATTGTGCGAGGTGGATTTCTGCTCGATGGAAATGGCCGGTGACAGACCCTCGATAGTGTCGACGTCGGGTTTTTCCATCATCGACAGGAACTGGCGGGCATAGGCCGACAGCGACTCTACATAGCGCCGCTGACCCTCGGCATACAGGGTATCGAAGGCCAGCGACGACTTGCCCGACCCGGACAGGCCGGTAATGACGATCAGCTGGTCGCGGGGCAGGGTGAGATCAATGTTCTTCAGGTTGTGGGTGCGCGCCCCACGAATCAGGATCTTGTCCACAATGCTCTCGGCTGGCGGGCGATGGGGCGGCGAGTATAAGGTGCCCGGCGTGACGGCGGCAAAGCGTGCGCCTGTGCCGGGGCGGGCGGTGCTGCTAGAATCGCAGGCCCTTTTTGCGAGGTGTCCGCATGCACGATCCGCACTCCGAACGCATGAGCCCGACCGAGCGGCGGGCGACCGCTGGCCTGGCCGCGGTCTTCGCCTTTCGCATGCTTGGCATGTTCATGGTCCTGCCGGTGCTGGCCACCTACGGTCAGGAGCTGGCGGGCGCCACGCCGCTGCTGATCGGCCTGGCCATCGGCGCCTACGGCCTGACCCAGGCAGTACTGCAGATTCCCTTTGGCATGCTCTCCGATCGCATCGGGCGGATGCCGGTGATCTATGCAGGCCTGCTGATCTTTGCGCTGGGCGCGGCGCTGGCGGCGCTTTCTGACTCGATCTGGGGGGTGATCGCCGGGCGTATCCTGCAGGGCGCCGGGGCAATCTCGGCGGCGGTGATGGCTCTGCTCTCCGACCTGACCCGCGAGCAGCATCGCACCAAGGCCATGGCCAGCATCGGCATGAGCATCGGCCTGTCATTTGCCCTGGCGATGATTGCCGGCCCTCTGCTGACCCGTGCGTTCGGTCTGGCCGGTCTGTTCTGGACCACGGCGGCGATGGCCCTGCTGGGGCTGCTGATCATCATGTTCCTGGTGCCACGTCCGGTGCGCAGTCTGCAGACCCGGGAGGCGGGCGTGGCCCGTCAGGCACTCGGTGCGACCCTGCGCCATGCCGAGCTGCTGCGGCTTGATTTTGGCATTGCCGCCTTGCATGCGATCCTGATGGCCAGCTTCGTGGCCCTGCCGCTGGCGCTGGTGGAGCAGGGCGGTCTGCCCCGCGAGGAGCACTGGTGGGTGTATCTGACGGCGATGCTGCTGGGCTTTTTCGGCATGATCCCCTTCATCATCTATGGCGAGAAGAAACGCCAGATGCGCCGTGTGCTGAGTGGTGCGGTGCTGCTGCT
>CAZFFB010000031.1:6013-12239 GCA_964517735.1 uncultured Pseudomonas sp. | reverse complement strand
GCCGGGGATGCGCGAGAGGATCTTCTTGCTGCCCTCGCGCATGCTGGCGTAGGTGTTGCTGGAGAGGATCTTCGCCAGGTAGTTGGACAGCCCGCCGACGTTCTTGGAGATCGACATGTCATTGTCGTTGAGCACCACCAGCATGTCGGCGGCGACTTCCGAGGCGTGGTTGAGGGCCTCGAAGGCCATCCCGGCGGTCAGCGCGCCATCACCGATCACCGCCACGCTGCGCCGCCCGCTGCCCTGCAGGCGGTGGGCGATGGCCATGCCGAGGGCGGCGCTGATCGAGGTGCTGGAGTGGCCGACGCCGAAGGTGTCGTACTCGCTTTCGCTGCGCCGCGGGAAGGCAGCCAGGCCGTCCTTCTGGCGCAGGGTGGCCATCTGCTCGCGCCGGCCGGTGAGGATCTTGTGCGGGTAGGCCTGGTGGCCGACGTCCCAGACCAGCCGATCCTCGGGGGTCTGGTAGACGTAGTGCAGGGCGATGGTCAGCTCGACCACGCCAAGGCCGGCACCAAAGTGACCGCCGGTGCGCGCCACCGTATAGAGCAGGTACTGGCGCAGTTCGTCGGCCAGAGTGTCCAGCTCGGCTTCGCTGAGGGTGCGCAGCACGGCGGGACTGTCGATGCGGTCGAGCAGGGGCGTGTCAGGCCGCTGGCGGGGGAACTCGTGCAGCGTCTTGGGCATCGGGGCAGGTTCGGCAGTCGGACAATGAGGGCCGCGAGTTTACCCGAAGCGGCCGGGGCGCCCAAGCAAGGCGAAGGTCGAGCTGCGGCGCCTGCCGGTGGCCGCCGGCACGGCTCAGTGCTGGCGCTCGACGATGTAGCGGGCCAGCGCGCGCAGGGTATCAGCCCGCGCGTCAAGATCGGCCAGCGCCTCCAGCGCCTGATCGCGCAGCGCCCGTGCATAGTCGCGCGCGGCTTCGAGGCCGAGCAGCTGCGGGTAGGTCGGCTTGTCGTTGGCCTGATCCTTGCCCGCGGTCTTGCCGAGGGTGGCGCTGTCGCTGTCGATGTCGAGGATGTCGTCCTGCACCTGGAAGGCCAGGCCGATCGCAGCGGCATAGCGGGTCAGCGCGGCGCGGCAGGTGGCGCTGGCCTGACCGCTGGCCAGTGCGCCCAGCTGCACGCTGGCCTCGATCAGGGCGCCGGTCTTGTGGCGGTGCATGGTTTCCAGGGCGGCCTGATCCAGCTTGTGCCCTACCGCGCCCAGGTCGATCGCCTGTCCGCCGACCATGCCGGCCGGGCCTGCGGCACGGGCCAGCACGCTGACCATCGCCAGACGCACCTCGCTCGCCAGCGGGTTGTGGTGCGGATCGCTGAGCACCTCGAACGCCAGGGCCTGCAGGCCGTCGCCGGCGAGGATCGCCAGGGCTTCGTCGAAGGCGATGTGGGTGGTCGGCTGGCCACGGCGCAGGTCATCGTCATCCATGGCCGGCAGATCGTCATGCACCAGCGAGTAGGCGTGGATCAGCTCCACCGCGCAGGCCGCGGCGGTGGCCCGCTCGGCGCTGCCGCCCAGGGCCTGGCAGGCGGCGTAGACCAGGAGCGGCCGCACCCGCTTGCCACCGTTGGTCACGCTGTAGGCCATGGCCGCGTACAGGCGCTCCAGTTGTGCGCCGGGCGCCTTGAAAAGGGCCAGCAGCGCGGCATCGACGCGGCGCTGGCAGTCGCGCTGGTAGTCGGCGAGGTTCATGCCGAGGGCTCCTCGCGCTCCAGCGGTACGCAGCGCAGCGCCTCGCCCTCGCCGAGCAGCTGCTGCACCCGCTGTTCGGCCTGGCCGAGCGCGGCCTGGCAGTCGCGGGTCAGGCGGATGCCCTGCTCGAACGCGCCCAGCGACTCCTCTAGCGACAGCGTGCCGCTTTCAAGGCGTTCGACCAGGGTTTGCAGCTCGCTCAGGGACTGCTCGAAGTCGGGGGTTTGCTTGCGGGCCATGGCAGCACTCTCGGCGCAGAAAAAACGCGGCGACACTAGCAGACCGCGCCGGCCAGCGGCAAACGCCGATGCAGGGGGCAGCCGGTCTTCGGATAGAATCACGGCCCTCAAGCCTCTCTATAGGGAATCTGCCATGTTCGGCAAGGTATGGCCTTTTGTGCTGTGTGTGCTCCTGCTCACCGGCTGTTCCGGCGAGGATCCGACCGCTCCGAAGGCCTCGGCCGCCCCCTGGGTGCTGACCGTGGCCGTCGAGGCGGCAGGCGGTGAGCGTCAGCACTATTCCGCCACCGTGCAGGCGCGCCGTCAGGTGCCGCTGGCCTTCCAGGTCGGCGGCCGGGTGCTGGAGCGCCGGGTGGATGCCGGGCAGGCGGTCGAGCGCGGGCAGGTGCTGCTGCGTCTGGATCCGCGGGATCTGCAGCAGCGTCTGCAGGTCGCCGAGGCCGAGCGTGCGGCCGCGACCCGGGCGCTGGAGCTGCAGCAGCGCGATCTGCAGCGCCTGCGCACGCTGCAGGGTACGGGGGCGGTCAGCCTGCAGGCGCTGGAGCTGGCCGAGCGCGCCACGCGCGAGGCCGAGGCGCGCCTGCGCAGCGCCCGTGCTGCCCATCAGGAGGCGGGTAATGCCCTGGGGTACGCCACGCTGCGCGCGGATGAGCCGGGGGTGCTGGTCGAGCTGCAGGCCGAGCCCGGGCAGGTGGTGGCGCCCGGCGCGCCGGTGGCTGAGCTGGCGGTGGCCGGCGCGCGCGAGGTCGAGGTGTTCCTGCCTGCGGGGGACCGGGCGCCGCCGCGCGGCGAGCTGCTGCTGGCCGGGGAGCGCGTGCCCCTGAGCCTGCGGGAAATCGCCGGTGCCGCCGATGCCAGAAGCCGCAGCTGGCGAGCCCGCTACCGGATCGATGCCCCGCCAGCGCGCGAGGCGCTGCCGGCGCTGGGCAGCGTGGTCCAGGTGCTGTTGCAGCCTGAGCCGGTCACGGCTGCCGCGCATGCGCCTCTGACGCGCGCACTGCGGGTGCCGCTGGCAGCACTGGATGAGCGCGGGCAGGGCGCGCAGGTCTGGCAGGTGCTGGAGGGGCGGGCCACGCCGCTGGCGGTCGAGGTGCTGGGCCTTGAGGCGGAACATGCCCGCATCCGTGCGCCGCTGGCGATCGGTGCGCGGGTGATCGCGCTGGGCACCCATCTGCTCACCCCCGGCATGGCGGTGCAGGAGCGTGGCCGATGAGCTTCCCCAACCTGTCGGCGCTGGCGGTGCGCGAGCGGGCGCTGTCGCTGTTCTTCCTGCTGCTGTCGATCCTGGCCGGCACCTATGCCTTCCTGTCGCTGGGCCGTGCCGAGGATCCGGCCTTTACCGTGCGGGTCATGGTGGTCTCGGTGCTCTGGCCGGGCGCCAGTGCCGAGCAGCTGCAGGATCAGGTGGTCGACCGTCTGGAAAAGCGCATCCAGGAGGTGGAATACCTCTACCGCATCGACACCAGCGTGCGCGCCGGGCGGGCCGACCTGCAGGTGGAGTTCGAGGACTTCACCCCGGGCGACAAGGTGCCCGAGCTGTTCTACGAGGTGCGCAAGCGCATGCTCGACGAGGCGCCGCGTCTGCCGCAGGGGGTGATCGGGCCGCTGGTCAACGATGACTTCTCCGACGTGTACTTCTCGCTGCTCGCCCTCAGTGCCCCGGGCCTGCCGATGCGCGAGCTGACCCGCGAGGCCGAGGCGATCCGCGATCGCCTGCAGCGCCTTGACGGGCTGCACAAGGCGCTGCTGCTGGGCGAGCGCAGCGAGCGGGTGTTCGTCGAGTTCGATCTGCCGCGCCTGAACAACCTGGGCATCAGCGCCGAACAGGTGTTCGCCGCCATCGATGCCCACAACCGCCTGCTGCCGGCCGGGCAGCTGGAGCTGGCCGGGCCGCGGGCCTTCCTGCGTCTGGACAGTGATCTGGCCGACCCCGAGCAGCTGGCGGCGGTGCCGCTGCGCCTTGGCGAGCGTCTACTGCGCCTTGGCGATCTGGCCACGGTGCGCCGCGGCTATGAGGACCCGCCGAGCTATCTGGTGCGTGCCCATGGTGAGGATGCCCTGCTGCTGGGCGTGGTGATGCGCCGTGGCGAGAATGGCCTGGCTTTTGGCGAACGGCTGGCCGGGTTCATCGCCGCCGAGCAGGCGCGCCTGCCGCTGGGCATGACGCTCGCGGCGCTGACCAACCAGCGCGAGGCGATCTCGGCGGCGGTCGATCTGTTCCAGATCAAGTTTCTGGTTGCCGTGCTGGTGGTGATGGGCGTCAGCGTGCTGGCCATCGGGCTGCGGGCTGGGCTGGTGGTCGGGATTGCCGTGCCGGTGACCCTCGGGCTGACCTTCCTGCTGATGAAGCTGGGCGGCATCAACCTGGATCGCATCACCCTCGGTGCGCTGATCATCGCCCTGGGGCTGCTGGTGGACGATGCGATCATCGCCATCGAGATGATGATCGTGAAGATCGAGGAGGGCTGGGACCGGGTGCGCGCCGCCACCCATGCCTGGAATGTCACCGCAGCGCCCATGCTGTTCGGCACCCTGGTCACGGTGGCCGGCTTTGTGCCGATCGGCTTTGCCGAGTCGGGGGTGGGCGAGTATGCCGGCAACATCTTCTGGGTGCTGGCCTATGCGCTGCTGGTCTCCTGGCTGGTGGCGGTCACCTTCACGCCGTATCTGGGGGTGCGGCTGCTGCCGGCGGTGCTCAAGGGCCACCACCCCGCGCAGCCCTACCAGAGCGCCGGCTACCGGCGCCTGCGCGCGCTGATCGAGCACTGCGTGCACGGGCGCAAGCGGGTGGTGTTCGGCACGCTGGGCCTTCTGGGACTGGCGGTGCTGGGCATGGCGCTGCTGGTGCAGAAGCAGTTCTTCCCCAGCTCAGACCGCAACGAGGTGCTGGTCAGTGTCTACCTGCCGCCGGGCAGCGCGATCGGCCAGACCGATGCCACCGTGCGCCGTCTGGAGCAGATCCTGGCCGGCATGCCGCAGGTCAGGACGCTGTCCGCCTACGTCGGTGCCGGGGCGCCGCGCTTCTTCATCTCCGCCAACCCGGAGCTGCCGGATCCGGCCTTCGCCAAGCTGATCGCCATCGGCCAGGATGCCCGGGCGCGTGATCAGATCATCGCCGAGCTTGGGCGACGCATCGCCGCCGGGGAGTTCCCCGAGGCGCGGGTGCGGGTGACCCGTCTGCTGTTCGGCCCGCCGGTGGTGTGGCCGGTGAGCTTCCGGGTGATCGGCCCCGATCCGCAGCGCCTGCGCGAGATTGCCCACCAGGTGCGCGAGGCGCTGGCCGCCAACCCCCACAGTGTCGATGCCCATCTGGAGGCGGATGCCCGGGTGCCGGTGCTACATCTGGCGCTGGATGTCGAGCAGCTGCAGCGCATCGGCCTGAGCCCGGCGGAGCTGGCCCATCAGCTGCAGTTCCAGCTCGATGGCGTGCCGGTCACCCAGCTGCGCCAGGGCATCCGCAGCGTCGACGTCGAGGCCCGCGGCTGGCGCGGGGCCTCCGGCGTGCTGCTGCCCGAGCAGCTGGAGGTGCGTACCCGCGAAGGCGACAAGGTGCCGCTGGCGCAGCTGGGGCGCCTTGAGGTGCGCTTCGAGGAGGCGGTGATCCGCCGCTACAACCGCGAGCGGTCGCTGTCGGTGCAGGCCGACATCCAGGGCGCCCAGGCCCCCGACGTGACCCTGGCGGTGTGGGCGGCGCTGGCGCCGCTGCGCGCCAGCCTGCCGCCGGATTACCACATCGACATCGGCGGATCGCTGGAGCAGTCCGGCAAGGCCGATGCCTCGATCCAGAAGCTGCAGCCGGTGATGGTCGCGCTGATGCTGATCTTCATCATGCTGCAGATGCGCTCGTTCTCCGGCACCTTCATCGTGGTGGCCACTGCGCCGCTGGGGCTGATCGGTGCGGTGCTGGCGCTGCTGCTGTTCGATCAGCCGTTCGGCTTTGTCGCTCTGCTCGGGCTGATTGGCCTGGCCGGCATCCTGATGCGCAACACCATGATCCTCACCCAGCAGGTGCAGGATCACCTGGCCGAGGGCATGGAGCCGCGTGAGGCGGTGGTGGAGGCGGCGGTGCGCCGTGCTCGCCCGGTGGTGCTCACCGCGCTGGCGGCGGCGCTGGCCTTTGTGCCGCTGACGCTGGACAGCTTCTGGGGCCCGCTGGCCTATGTGCTGATCGGCGGGGTGCTGGCCGGCACGCTGATCACCCTCCTGTTCGTGCCGGCGCTGTATGCGCTGTGGTTCCGCCTTGGCCGTGCGCCGGCTCAGGCCATGAAGTAGTAGAGGGTCATCAGGCTGCCGACGCT
>CAZFFB010000031.1:0-6003 GCA_964517735.1 uncultured Pseudomonas sp. | reverse complement strand
TGATCACCAGGGCCCGCAGCCCGCGCGCCGGCAGGCGCTCGCCGAGCACGCCACCGGCATAGCCGCCCAGGGTGGCACCGGCCAGCAGCAGCGCCAGCTCGCTGAAGCTGACCCGCCCGGCGACCAGGAAGGTCAGGCTGGCGATGCTGTAGATCATCGCCGAGAGCAGGTTCTTCAGGGCGTTGGCGCGGGCCGGCGCATGGCCCTCGATGGCGAAGGCGGCCAGCTGCAGGATGCCCATGCCGGCGCCGAAGAAGCCGCCATACACCGAGACCAGCGCATGGGCGCCAAGGCCGGCGGCGCCATGGCGCGGCTGCGCCCGCTGGCGCCCGCGCGCCAGCCCGCGGCGCAGCCAGGGACAGGCGGCGAACAGGGTGGTGGCCAGCAGCAGCAGCCAGGGGATCAGCGCCCGAAAGCGCTCATCGCCACCGGCCAGCAGCAGCAGACCGCCGGCCAGACCACCGGCAAGGCCCGCCAGCAGCAGCCAGAGCAGGTAACGGCTGCCCAGCTCGCGCAGGGTACGCCGTCCGGCCCAGGCCCCGGCCAGACTGGCCGGCCACAGCGCCACCGCGTTGGTGGCGTTGGCGGTCACCGGTGGCAGGCCGACCGCCAGCAAGGCGGGGAAGGAGAGGAAGGTGCCGCCACCGGCCAGGGCATTCATGGCGCCGGCGGCAAGGCCGGCCAGCAGGAGCAGCAGGGCATCGGTCAGGATCATGGAGGGCTCGCGCACAGAGTGAGAGCGGCTGAGGATACGCCAGTGCGGGCAATAAAAAACCGGCCCTTGTGGGGCCGGTTTTCCGTACAGACTGGGCTGGCCTTACTTCTGGTGGGCCGCCGCAGCCTTGAGAATCACCTGACGGGCTTCTTCGGCGTCGCCCCAGGCCTCGACCTTGACCCACTTGCCCGGCTCAAGGTCCTTGTAGTTTTCGAAGAAGTGCTTGATCTGCTCGATCAGCAGCGCCGGCAGATCGGTGTAGTTCTGCACGTCCTTGTAGAGGACGGTCAGCTTGTCGTGGGGCACCGCCAGCACTTTGGCATCGCCGCCGCCTTCATCGCTCATGTGCAGGATGCCGACCGGACGGGCACGGATCACCGCGCCCGGAGCGACCGGGTAGGGGGTGACCACCAGCACGTCGAGCGGATCACCGTCGTCGGCCAGGGTGTTGGGGATGTAGCCGTAGTTGGCCGGGTAGAACATCGGGGTGGCCATGAAGCGGTCGACGAACAGCGCATCGCTGTCCTTGTCGATCTCGTACTTGATCGGCGCGTGGTTGGCGGGGATCTCGATGGCGACGTAGATGTCGTTCGGCAGGTCCTTGCCTGCCGGGATGTTGCTGTAGCTCATGCGGGGCTCCAAGGGAGGCAGGGCAAAAAGTGGCGGCGATTATAGGGGGATTTGGTGCCCATCGCCATGCGCGTGGCCGCCCTCGGCCGGCGCTGCTGCGCCGTCGCCTGCCGCCGCGGCCCGGCGGGCCAGGGCGCCGGCCAGACGGGGCAGCGGGTCCTGACGATAGAACAGCGCCAGCTGCTGATACACGGCCGGGAACGCGGCCTGCAGCCGATCCGGGGCGCTGAAGAAGTACTCGCTGGTCACCGCGAAGAACTCCGCCGGGTGTTCGGCGGCGTAGGGATCGATCGGTGTCTGCGCCGCGGGGTCGGCATCGAGCTGGGCGTTGAGCTGATCGTAGGCCGCCTGCATGGCCTCGGCCCAGTCGCGCACGCGCATGTCGCCATGCAGCGGCGGCAGGCCGTTGGCGGCGCCGTTCAGCATGTCCAGCGTGTGGGCCAGCTCGTGGATCGGCAGGTTGTAGCCATCCAGATCACCGCTGGCCAGCACGCCCGGCCAGGCGAGGACGACCGGGCCCTGCTGCCAGGCCTCGCCGCTGCGCGCCTCGTCCCAGGCATGCTCGATGCCGCTCTCGTCCTGGTAGCGCTGCGGGCTGATGAAGTCATCGGGATACAGGAGGATCTGCTGCACGCTGCGGTACCAGTCCCGATCCGGCAGACCCAGCAGGGGCAGGCAGGCCTGAGCGGCCAGACGCAGACGGGCCGGCGTGTCTAGGCGTACGCCGTGCAGGGCGATCAGCGGCTTGTCATGCAGAAACAGCACGCACAGCTCGCGCAGGCGCTGCTGCGCGGCGTCATCCAGGCCGGTGAGCAGGGGCAGGGTGGCGCACACCGCTTGCCAGTCGGCATCGGCCAGTGCATGGCGCGCCAGCACGCGGCGCCGGCGCCAGTGACGGAAGAACATGGAAGGCTCGCAGGGTTCAGGGTCTGCCCGGATGCTAATACGCGTGGGCACCGGGTGCGAGGGGCGCGATACCGGCAGGCGGGGTGCCGCTCAGCGGGGCTGCATCTGCGCAATGCCCAGCGCATCGAGAAACTGCTCGGCGTCGCGGATGAAGTCCAGCTCGCGATTGAACAGCGCCTCGAACTCGCGCAGGCCCATCGGCAGCTGCAGCAGGCCCTGCAGCAGGGCGCAGCGCTTGTGGATGCCTTCGACCCGCAGGAGGATGCGCTGCGGGTGACGGTAATAGGCCAGGTGGGGGCGCCAGGTATCGCTCAGGGCGTAGTCGCACTGGGCGCCGAGCGCCGCCAGGCGCTTGGCAAGCTGCAGTTGGTAGTGGGGCAGGGTCGTCATGGGCGGCGAGTGTACCAGCCGGCAGCAAAGGCGCGTTACAGCGCCTTCAGGCCCGCTCGACGGCAAAGCCCGCCACACTGCGCTGTTCGCGGCTGAATTCCACGCCGATCAGGTGGATCGGCTCGCCGCGGGCGCGGTATTTGTCGGCGTAGCCACGGCTGCGGATCTGCTCCAGTGCCCGGCCCTCAGGCGCCAGCTCGACCACCTTGAACTCGAACAGGTAGACGTGGCCATTGAACAGTACGGTCATGTCGATGCGCCCGTGATGGGTGACATCTTCCAGGCGGATATCCAGCCCCAGCGCGGCAAAGTGGCTGTAGAACACGCTGGCCCAGTAGCCCTCGTACTGGGCAATCGGGTTGTTGCGGTACCAGTCGTTGGGGATGCTGGCGAAGAAGGCCGTGAACAATTGCTGCAGGCCCGGGAAGTCGTTGGCCAGCAGCAGATCGTAGAGCCGGCCGGTGTTGGCCACCGCGCCACTGGCGTCTGGCAGATAGCGGCACAGCAGGGCATCGTTGAGGCTGGCGCGCACTTCAAGGTTTGGGTAGCGCAGGCGATAGCGTGGCTGAGCGCCGATGCGCTGCACGTGCTCGATGGTCAGGTAGCCGGCCTGGAACATCAGGGCTTCGGTGGAGATGTTCCCGACTTCAAAGGCGGACAGCAGGCTTTCGCTGGCGATGATCTGCTCAAGGCCCGGCGCAAAGGCCCGACGCTCGATGAGCAGATCGATGAGAAACGTCGGCGTGCCCGTCTCAAACCAGAACGGGCGGAACTCGCGCTTCTGGAACAGCAGCAGCAGATCGAACGGGTTGTAGACCGGCGTGCCGGTCCAGTTGTAGCCGTTGTACCAGGCGCGAATGTCGTCACGATCCAGCCCGGCCAGCTCGGGGGCAAAGACCGTGTCGACATCCTCGTCGGTATAACCGCAGATCGCTGAATAAGGCGCATCGAGGGTGATGTCGTTGAGGTTGTTCAGTCCGGAAAACAGGCTGACCTTGCTGAACTTGGAGACGCCGGTGAGCATGGCAAAGCGGATGTGCGCCTCGCTGTCCTTGATCACGGAATAAAGGTCTCGCAAACCATCGCAGATGTCGCGCGCCTGCTCCGGATGGGTCAGGTTATCGAGGATCGGCTTGTCGTATTCATCGACCAGAATCACCACGCGCTGGCCGTGCGCCTGCTCGGCGGCGCGGATCAGTGCGGCAAAGCGGCTGCGTGGAGCGGTCTGTGGACAGCGCACCTGCAGGCGCTGCTCGTTGATCTCCAGCAGCTCGTCGATCTTGCGGCCCAGATCTGCCGCGTCGCGGATCACTCCGCCGCCAAAGCTCAGCCGGATCACCGGATAGCGCCGGCTCCAGTCCCAGTGCGCATGAGCGGCGAGGCCACGAAACAGCGGCTCGTTGCCCTCGAACAGCTCAGCCAGGGTGTCGATCAGCAGGCTCTTGCCAAAGCGGCGCGGGCGGGAGAGGAAGTAGTGACTGCCTTCGTCGATCAGCTGCAGGATCATCCCGGTCTTGTCGACGTAGTAGCAGTCATCCTCACGGAGGCGGGCGAAGGTCTGGATGCCGATGGGCAGCTTGCGACGGGGCAGGGGCATGGCGGACACCTTGGCGAAGACTGCGCCGATTGTAGCTTAGTGGGCGGGGCTTACTCGTTTGTGTGGCGAGGTGCTAACGTCTCAGCACACGTCTTGGGGGCTGTATCGCATGAAAGTGACCGTTTTCGGGATTGGCTATGTCGGGCTGGTACAGGCTGCTGTGCTGGCTGAGGTGGGCCATGAGGTGCTGTGTATCGATGTCGATGCCGCCAAGGTCGAGCGTCTGCAGCAAGGCAGCATACCCATCTACGAGCCGGGCCTTGAGTCTCTGGTGCGGGATAACCATCAGGCTGGCCGGCTGCGGTTCAGCACCGATGCGGCCGAGGGCGTACGCCACGCATCACTGCTGTTCATCGCCGTTGGCACGCCACCGGATGAGGATGGCTCCGCCGACCTTCAGTACGTGCTGGCTGTGGCGCAGGACATTGCCCGGCACATGGATGCCCCCAAGATCATCGTCGATAAATCCACAGTGCCGGTCGGCACGGCTGACAAGGTCCTGCAGCGCATTCGACAGATCCTCCATGAGCGTGGGCGTGATGACCTGTGCGTCGATGTGGTGTCAAACCCCGAGTTCCTCAAGGAAGGCTCCGCCGTCGCCGACTGCATGCGCCCCGATCGCATCATCATCGGCACCGCCAGCGCTGACAGCGAGGACGTGATGCGCGAGCTCTACGCACCCTTCAACCGCAACCGTGAAAAGATCATCGTCATGGACGTGCGCAGCGCCGAGCTGACCAAGTACGCCGCCAACGGCATGCTGGCCACCAAGATCAGCTTCATGAACGAAATCGCCAACCTCGCCGAGCGCCTCGGCGCCGACATCGAGATGGTCCGCCAGGGCATCGGCTCCGACCCGCGCATCGGCTACCACTTCATCTACGCCGGCGCCGGCTACGGTGGCTCCTGCTTCCCCAAGGACGTACAGGCGCTGATCCGCACTGCCGAGGGCATCGACTTCGACGCCTGCCTGCTCAAGGCCGTGGAGCGCCGCAACGAAGCGCAGAAGACGGTCCTGTTCGAGAAGATCCAGCGCCACTTCGCCGGCGAGCTGGCCGGCAAGACCTTCGCCCTCTGGGGCCTGAGCTTCAAGCCCAACACCGACGACATGCGCGAGGCGCCCAGCCGGGTGCTGATGGAGTCGCTCTGGGCTGCCGGTGCACAGGTGCAGGCGTATGATCCCGAGGCCATGCACGAGGCGCAGCGCCTGTACGGCAACCGCGCCGACCTGACCCTGTGCGGTACCAAGGAGGCTGCGCTGAAAGGCGCCGACGCCCTGGTGATCGTCACCGAATGGCAGGCCTTCAAGGCGCCGGACTTCGACTTCATCCGTCAGCAGCTCAGGCAGCCGCTGATCTTCGATGGGCGCAACTTGTTCGATCCGCGCAGGATGGAGTGGAAGGGGATTTTGTATCGGTCGATTGGGCGTTGAGTGAAAAAGGGGGGGAGACTTCCTCCCCCCTTTGCGTTACAGAAAACTACTCTCAGGCCGGCTTCAAGACATACTGCTTCAACATCTTTTCGACATCTGCGCGCTTGATATCCGGCTTCAGCTTGAAGAGTCCAGCCGTATCGACACGCTCCAGCGTATCGAGAAAATCAAGGACTACATGGTAGCCAGGACGATCCCAGAAATCGTGGATGAAGATCCGCGCATCCTCTGGTGATCGGTGGTGATCGAGGATGTGCTGAATGGTCGTCGCTGTGCAGGCGACACGGAAACGGCCATCAACCAGAATCAGGTCGAATGGGTAATCGTGTGCTT
>CAZFFB010000030.1:0-12277 GCA_964517735.1 uncultured Pseudomonas sp. | reverse complement strand
TGAAGGTGTCGCCGATCTGGATGGTGCCGTGGTTGTGCAGGCCGATGATGTCGCCGGCGTAAGCTTCCTCCAGCTGCTCGCGCTCGCTGGAGAAGAAGGTCAGCGCGTCGGCGATCTTCAGGTCCTTCTTCAGGCGCACGTGGCGCATCTTCATGCCCTTCTCGTACTTGCCCGAGCAGATGCGCATGAAGGCGATGCGGTCGCGGTGTTTCGGGTCCATGTTCGCCTGGATCTTGAACACGAAGCCGCTGAATTTCTCCTCGACCGGCTCGACCACCCGCTCGTTGGCGGCACGTGACAGCGGCATCGGTGCCCAGTCGACCACCGCGTCGAGCACCTGGTCGACGCCGAAGTTGCCCAGCGCGGTGCCGAAGAACACCGGGGTCATCTGGCCCTTGAGGAAGGCCTGCTGGTCGAATTCGTGGCAGGCGCCCTGGACCAGTTCCAGCTCCTCGAGGAAGCGCTCGTAGAGGTCGCCCAGGTGCGTGCGCGCCTCGTCGGAGTCGAGCTTGTCGATGACCTTGGTGGCGATGCGCTCGTGGCCGTGGCCCGGCTGGTAGACGATGATCTTGTCTTCGCTGAGGTGGTAGACGCCCTTGAACTCGCGGTAGCAGCCGATCGGCCAGGTGATCGGCGCGGCCTTGATCTTCAGTACCGCCTCGATCTCGTCGAGCAGCTCGATCGGGTCGCGGATGTCACGGTCGAGCTTGTTGATGAAGCTGACGATCGGCGTGTCGCGCAGCCGGCAGACGTCCATCAGGGCGATGGTGCGCGGCTCGACGCCCTTGCCGCCGTCAAGGACCATCAGCGCGCTGTCCACCGCGGTCAGAGTGCGGTAAGTGTCCTCGGAGAAATCCTCGTGGCCGGGGGTGTCGAGCAGGTTGATCATGTGCTCGCGGTAGGGGAACTGCATCACCGAGGTGGTGATGGAGATGCCGCGCTGCTTCTCCATCTCCATCCAGTCGGAGGTGGCATGGCGGTCGGACTTGCGCGATTTCACCGTACCGGCGACGGCAATCGCCTGTCCCATCAGCAGCAGCCTTTCGGTGATGGTGGTCTTGCCGGCATCGGGGTGGGAAATGATCGCGAAGGTACGGCGCTTGGCGACTTCGGTGGCCTGAGTGGTCATCGGAAAGGGAACCCGTCGACTGGTAGTCGGTCTGTCAGAAAAGGCAGCGATTATAGCGGATGCGTCCCCCGGCCGGTTCGCTGGCGTGACCGATGATCCTCAGGCTGAATTTTTGGTTGATTCCCATCCTTTATGGTCCTAAAGTTCGCGCCCGAACGCTCATGCTGGAAACGATCCATCCGGCTCAAGTACTGACGACGAGACAGCAAGGTCAACCGGTTGCCGAGGTTGACCTTTTTGCTTTCGGCGACATGCCTTGGGAAGTAGGCGAACCAAAGTGGGGAAACTGATCAGGCGTTCGCGGCCCACGGGCCACTCCACCACATTCACGTTGCTTGTTTTGCCATTCTGGAGCCCATGCATGTCCATCAAGATTGACGACTACTTCGAGCGCGATACCTTCAAGAAGATGAAGGCCTTCGCCGACCAGCACGAAACCCCCTTCGTGATGATCGATCTCAAGACCATCGCCGATGCCTACGATCAGTTGGGCAACTGCTTCCCGTTTGCCAACATCTTCTATGCGGTGAAGGCCAACCCGGCGGTGGAGATCATCGATCTGCTGCGTGACAAGGGTTCCAATTTCGACATTGCCTCGATCTACGAGCTGGACAAGGTGATGGATCGCGGCGTGGGTCCGGAGCGTATCAGCTACGGCAACACCATCAAGAAAGCCCGCGACATCCGTTACTTCTACGACAAGGGTGTGCGCATGTTCGCCACCGACTCCGAGGCGGATCTTCGCAATATCGCCAAGGCGGCGCCGGGCTCGCGCGTTTACGTGCGCATCCTCACCGAAGGCTCCACCACCGCTGACTGGCCGCTGTCGCGCAAGTTTGGCTGCCAGACCGACATGGCCATGGACCTGCTGGTGCTGGCCCGTGATCTGGGCCTTGAGCCCTATGGCATCTCCTTCCATGTCGGCTCCCAGCAGCGTGACATCTCGGTGTGGGATGCGGCGGTAGCCAAGGTCAAGGTGATCTTCGAGCGTCTCAAGCAAGAAGACGGCATCGTCCTGAAGATGATCAACATGGGTGGCGGCTTCCCGGCCAACTACATTGCCAAGACCAACACCCTTGAGACTTACGCCGAGGAAATCACCCGTTTCCTCAAGGAAGACTTTGGCGATGAGCTGCCGGAAATCATCCTGGAGCCGGGCCGCTCGCTGATTTCCAACGCCGGCATTCTGGTCAGCGAAGTGGTGCTGGTGGCGCGCAAGTCGCGCACCGCCGTGGAGCGCTGGGTGTACACCGACGTGGGCAAGTTCTCCGGCCTGATCGAAACCATGGACGAGTCGATCAAGTTCCCGATCTGGACCGAGAAGAAGGGCGAGATGGAAGAGGTGGTGATCGCCGGCCCGACTTGCGACAGCGCCGACATCATGTACGAGCACTACAAGTACGGCCTGCCGCTGAACCTGGCCATCGGCGACCGCCTGTACTGGCTGTCCACCGGCGCCTACACCACCAGCTACAGCGCGGTGGAGTTCAATGGCTTCCCGCCGCTCAAGGCCTACTACCTCTGAGTGTGCCGACCGGCTGGCTGATTGCCACCTGACGTCCTGCAGACCCCGCCTGGTGCGGGGTCTGTCGTTTGTGGAAGGGCAGAGCGATAGAATCTTCACCGTGACCTGCGGGAGGCTTGCCTGCAGGAGGGTGCCGGTTGTCGGGAGTGCGCGCATGTTGCTGTCCTCTGGAGTGCCCGCCGTGCAGGAGTCCCTGCAGGTGGCCTGCATCGAATGTGCATTGGGTGTGCTGCTGATGGCGTGCAGCCGGCTGGGGGTGTGCGCCGTGCTGCTGGGCGACACGCCGGCGCAGCTCAAGGCGGATCTGGCCCGGCGCTTTGCCGGTGCGCGGCTGCACGATGCGTCGCAGGAGCTGGCGCCGCTGCTGCGTGCTGTGCAGCAGCGCATGACCATGCCCGCGCGGTCGATGCCGCCCTTGGCACTGGACCTACGTGGCACGCCGTTTCGCCAGCGAGTCTGGCAGACGCTGCTGGCCACGCGCCCGGGCGAAACCCTGAGTTATGGCGAGCTGGCCGCACGCCTTGGGCAGCCCCGCGCCGTGCGGGCGGTGGCCGGTGCCTGCGCGGCCAATCCGCTGGCCGTTGTGGTGCCTTGCCATCGGGTGCTGGGCCAGGACGGGCGACTGACGGGCTATCGCTGGGGGTTGGCACGCAAGCAGGCGCTCCTGGAGGCCGAGGGGAGCTGGCCGGTGCCGGGAGGCGGGACGCTGCGATGATCGATGACCTGTTTGCCGCCGAGCGCGGGGCAGCGCAGGTGCTGGCTCCGGGCGTCTGCCTGTTGCCGGGGTATCTGTTGGCGGATCTTGAGGCGATCCTGACCGCACTGCGAGCAGTGCTGGCCGAGGCGCCGCTGCGCCGTATCCTCACCCCGGCGGGTCAGCCGCTGTCGGTGGCGATGAGCAACTGCGGCGCCCTCGGCTGGGTCAGCACGGCGCAGGGCTATCGCTACGTGGGCGAGGATCCGCGCAGCGGCCAGCCTTGGCCGGCACTGCCACCGCTGCTGCACGACCTCGCCCGGCGTGCCGCGCAGCTGGCAGGCTTTGCCGAGTTTGATGCGGATGCCTGCCTGATCAACCGCTATCGTCCCGGTTCGCGCATGGGGCTGCATCAGGACCGTGACGAGGCGGATTTTCGTCAGCCGATCGTGTCCTTTTCCCTGGGCCTGCCGGCGACCTTCCTGCTGGGCGGTCTGCAGCGCACGGAGCGGGCCCAGCGCCTGCGCCTGCAGCATGGCGATGCGCTGGTCTGGGGCGGGCCGGCGCGGCTGCGCTATCACGGCATCCTGCCCCTTGAGCCGGGCCAGCATCCACGCCTGGGCGCGCAACGCATCAATCTGACCCTGCGCCGTGCCGCGCCTTGACTTGCCGGCGGCCCTTGCCTAGCGTGCGCCCTCCAACGCATCGAAGGGGAGACGCCATGGGCGCTGCACAGGAGCGTATCAGGCTGGAGCCGGGCTGGAAGGCGGCCCTGCATGAGGAGTTCGACAAGCCCTACATGCAGGCGCTGGGCGAGTTCCTGCGCCATGAAAAGGCCACCGGCAAGCAGATCTATCCGCCCGGCGGGCTGATCTTCAACGCACTCGATTCCACACCGCTGCCAAAGGTCAAGGTGGTGATCATCGGGCAGGACCCCTATCACGGACCGGGTCAGGCACACGGCCTGTGCTTCTCGGTGCAGCCTGGGGTGCCGGTGCCGCCGTCGCTGGCCAATATCTTCAAGGAGCTCAAGCGCGACCTGAACATTGACCCGCCCAATCATGGCTGCCTGCAGCATTGGGCGCAGCAGGGCGTGCTGCTGCTCAACACCTCGCTGACCGTCGAGCAGGGCAAGGCCGGCTCCCATGCCAAGGCGGGCTGGCAGCCCTTCACCGACAAGGTGATTGAGGTGGCCAGCCGCGAGTGCCCGCACCTGGTGTTCATGCTCTGGGGGGCTCATGCGCAGAGCAAGGAGCCGCTGATCGATCCGACCCGGCACCTGATCCTGCGTTCGGCGCATCCCTCACCGCTTTCCGCGCATCGCGGCTTTCTGGGCAATGGCCACTTTAGTCGTGCCAATCAGTGGCTGACCCAGCGCGGCATTGCGCCCATCGACTGGGCGCTGCCGAATCTCTGACGGTCGCACAGCCGCCTGGCGGGATGCCTGCCGGGCGGCGGTGCTTTCGCGGGATTCAGCGCTGGATGTCGCGATCGGCGTCGATCGTGTACGGCAGCTCGAGCAGCTGCAGCGCCGGGCCTTCCAGGCTGGTCAGGTGTATACGACCCTCTTCGACGGCATTGTCCTGCAAGACAGCGAGCAGCTCGATGCCATCCTCGCTGCGTGCGGCCAGTACCACCTCGCCGACCGCGCTGGCATGTACCGGAGAGAACAGTTCGCTGCCCGCTGCCGGCAGTTCGCCGCCAGCCATCTGCAGGCGGTACAGGCGGCGCTTGAGACGGCCAAGGTACTGCATGCGTGCGACGATTTCCTGGCCGGTGTAGCAGCCCTTCTTGAAGCTGACGCCGCCAAGACTCTGCAGGTTGAGCATCTGTGGAATGAACAGCTCGCGGGTGGCTTCCACCACCTGGCCGACACCGGCGCGGATCTGCGCCAGCAGCCAGTCGTTGCGCTGACCACGTGCCAGCTGCCCGGCAAGGCGTGCTTCCAGTGCCTGGGCTTCGGCGGCGGGTACCCATAGCTCACTGTGACCACCGTGCAGGCGTACCGCCAGGCCTGTGCCAAAGGGGCAGACGCTGCCCGCTGCAGCAGGCAGATCGATGCACAAGGCCGCCAGGGCCGCCTCGCCGTCGATCAGGCCAAAGCGGGCCCAGGCGTCGCTTTCGTCCACCAGGCGGGTGCCGCGAAAAAAGGCAGCGTATTTCTGCAGGTCGGCCCGCTGCGGCTCGACCAGGGCGCGGTCCATGGCCAGGGCAAAGCCGTCGGCCAGCGGCACGATGCGAAAGCTCGACAGCATGCGCCCCTTGGGGGTGCAGCGCGCGCCAAGGCTGCTGGTTGCGGCATCCAGGTAGTTGAGGTTGCAGGTCAGCTGGCCCTGGAGAAACCGGGCAGCGTCTGCGCCATGGACGGCAAGAATGCCTTCGTGATCGAGCGGGCAGAAGAGTGCGGACATATCGGTCGCCGGTACTGAAAACGGGCCCTCATCATAGGGCCGGCTAGCGGGGCTGGCCAGTCGTGGCAAGGCTGGCAGGGGGCAGGCGCACGGTTATAATGCGCCACCTGCCCTGGAGGTTGCACATGACTGAAGAAAACACCGAGCTCAAACGTCTGCAGTGGGAATGCCGTCGCGGCATGCTGGAGCTGGATGTACTGCTCAAGCCGTTCCTCGATGAAGCCTATCCCCAGCTTGATGACGAGGATCAGGCGCGCTTTCGCAAGCTGCTCAAGTGCGAAGATCCGGATCTGTTCAGCTGGTTCATGGCCTACAGCACGCCCGAGGATGCGGACCATCAGCGCATGGTTCGCATGATCCTGGCGCGTGTCCAGCCCCATTGAGCCCTTCCTCTGCCACGGGCGCCCATCGCGGCGCCTGCTGGCCCTTCATCTGAGCCTGCTGGGGCTGCTGGCTCTGGCCGGCATGGCCAGTGCGCTGCCCCTCGCGGTGCTGAATATCGTGCTGCTGCTGGCGCTCCTGCAGGCTTGTCAGGTGCTGGCCCGCTATTGCATGCCCCAAGCCTTTGTGGCGCACCAGGGGCTGCGCCACGATGCGCAGGGCTGGTGGCTGCAGCAGGGGCAGGGGCCATGGCAGCCGATCATGCTGCGCCCCGCCAGCCTGGTGCTGCCGGGGCTAGTTGTGCTGCGCTACCGCCAGCCCGGGCAATGGTTTGACCGTGCGCTGTGCCTGCCCGCCGACAGTTTGCCGGCAGAGACGCACCGCCGTCTGCGAGTGCGCCTGCGCTTTGCTCGCCAGGCCAGGGAGGCACCGGCAGAATCTCAGACCGGCCAATAAGCCGGCGGCACCAGGATGGTGTCCCGTGCGCTGGCCTGGGTTTCTGGATAGTCGAGGGTGTAATGCAGGCCGCGGCTCTCGTGACGCAGCATGGCCGAGCGGATCATCAGGTCAGCGACCAGTGCCAGGTTGCGCAGCTCGATCAGGTCACGGCTGACCTTGTAGTTGCTGTAGAACTCGTCGATCTCTGCCAGCAAGAGGCGCACCCGGTGCTGGGCGCGCTGCAGGCGCTTGCTGGTGCGCACGATGCCCACATAGTCCCACATGAAGCGCCGCAGTTCGTCCCAGTTGTGCGCGATGATCACATCCTCGTCAGAGTCGGTGACCTGGCTGGCATCCCAGACCGGCAGGGTGCGCGGCGCCGGGCGCTCGTCCAGTTGTCGGCAGATGTGCGCCGCTGCGGCACGGGCATAGACGAAGCACTCCAGCAGCGAGTTGCTGGCCAGGCGGTTGGCGCCATGCAGGCCGGTAAAGCTGGTCTCGCCGATCGCGTACAGGCCGGGCACATCGGTCTGCCCGCAGTGATCGACCAGTACGCCGCCGCAGGTATAGTGCGCGGCGGGTACCACCGGAATCGGCTCGCGGGTGATATCGATGCCAAAGTCCAGGCAGCGCTCGTAAATGGTCGGGAAGTGTTCACGGACGAAAGCGGCCGGGCGGTGGCTGATGTCCAGATAGACGCAGTCGATCCCCAGGCGCTTCATTTCATGGTCGATGGCGCGGGCGACGATGTCGCGCGGTGCCAGCTCGCCGCGCGGGTCAAAGCGGTGCATGAAACGCTCGCCGTTGGGCAGCTTGAGCTGACCACCTTCGCCGCGCACAGCCTCGGTGATCAGGAAGCTCTTGGCCTGTGGATGGTACAGGCAGGTCGGGTGAAACTGGTTGAATTCCAGGTTGCCGACCCTGCAGCCTGCCCGCCAGGCCATGGCGATGCCATCGCCGCAGGTGCCATCCGGATTGCTGGTGTAGAGATAGACCTTGGCGGCGCCGCCGGTGGCCAGCACCACCCAGCGCGCGGCGAAGGTGTCCACCTCGCCGCGGCGGCGATCAAGCACATAAGCCCCCAGGCAGCGGTTGCCGAGCCCGCCCAGCTTGCGCTCGGTGATCAGGTCGATGGCCACGCGCTGCTCCAGAAGCGCAATGTTGCGGCGCTGACGGGCCCGCTCCAAGAGGGTGCTGAAGATGGCCGCGCCGGTAGCGTCGGCGGCATGGATGATGCGCCGGTGGCTGTGGCCGCCTTCGCGCGTCAGGTGGAAGGCAAAGCCCTGCTCGGCCTGCGGGTGTTCGTCATCGCGGGTAAAGGGAACGCCTTGCTCGATCAGCCATTCGATGGCCTCGCGGCTGTGCTCGACAGTAAAGCGCACCGCGTCTTCATGACACAGTCCGGCGCCGGCGACCAGGGTGTCCTGCACATGGGACTCGATGTTGTCGCTGTCATCGAGCACCGCTGCGACACCGCCCTGCGCCCAATACGTCGAGCCGCCCGCCAGATCGCCCTTGCTCAGGACGGCCACCTGCAGGTGCTCGGGCAGATTGAGTGCCAGGGCAAGGCCGGCACCGCCGCTGCCGATGACGAGAACGTCGTACTGATGATGCTGGCTCATGGGCACTGGAATTCCGGGATGACGGGGTCGCCTAGTATATCCAACGCCCAACCGGCAAAATACCGGCCTCATGAGCCGCCCTGCCTGGATGGCCGCCCTGTGGCAGGCAGCGGATTGCTGCAGCCGTTGCAGCAGAACTTTCGTCGCAGCCTCGGGTCTACGCCACACTGGTCGGATCTGTTGGGGTCTGCCTGCCTGTCCGGGCATTGATTAGGAGTCGCAATGCAAACCCAGGAAGCCGATCAGCAACTGGTCGAGCGCGTCCAGCGCGGTGACAAGCGCGCATTCGATCTGCTGGTGCTCAAGTATCAGCACAAGGTGCTCGGTCTGGTCGTGCGCTTTGTACACGATGCCCACGAGGCACAGGATGTGGCTCAGGAGGCCTTCGTCAAGGCTTACCGGGCGCTGGGCAATTTCCGCGGGGAAAGCGCCTTTTACACCTGGCTGTACCGTATTGCGGTGAACACCGCCAAGAATTATCTGGTCGCTCGGGGTCGCCGTCCGCCGGGCAGTGATGTGAGTGCCGAGGACGCCGAGTTCTTCGAGGGTGATCATGCCCTCAAGGACATCGAGAGTCCCGAGCGTGCGTTGCTGCGTGACGAGATCGAGGCCACCGTGCATCACGCCATCGCGCAGCTGCCGGCAGAGCTGCGCCGGGCGCTGACCCTGCGCGAGTTCGAGGGGCTGAGTTATGAAGAGATTGCCAGTGCCATGCAATGTCCGATAGGAACAGTGCGCTCGCGGATCTTTCGTGCGCGTGAGGCGATCGACAAGGCTTTGCAGCCGCTGCTGCAGGAATCCTGATGACAGGCAGCATCAACCCGGAGAAACACATCATGAGTCATCAATCCCTGGAAGAATCGCTGTCTGCCGTGATGGATGGCGAGGCGGATGAGCTGGAGTTGCGTCGCGTGCTGGCCAGCGAGAACGCGGCCCTGCGCGCACGCTGGGCGCGTCAGCAGCTGGTGCGGGATGTGCTGCATGGCCAGACGGTGCGCCCGCACCTTGATCTGGCAGCAGGTGTTGCTGCGGCCATCGAGGCCGAGGAGCGCAGTGCGCGTGGCAAGGTTGCATCACCGGGTCTGTGGCAGCGTTTTGGTCGACATGTCGTGGCTGCCAGCGTGACCCTGGCCGTGCTGGCGGGGGTGCGCTGGTACCAGGGAGGGGAGCCGGCACTGGACGCGCTGGCCAGCCGCTCGCCAGCGCCTGTATTGCAGCCGGCTCCAGCTGGTGTCGCCGTGCCGCAGGAGCCTGCGGTGCTGGTCAGCTATCCGGCAACGGACAGTCAGGGGCAGGCCCCGGCCAGCGAGGAGGCGCAGATCCTGCGGGCGGTGCCGGCTGATGCCATCGAACGCTGAGGTGCAGCGATGATCGAGGAAAGTGCACGGGTCGTGGCGGTCGAGCAGGGGGCGGTCTGGGTGGAAACCCTGCGCCGCAGCACCTGCAGTGCCTGTTCGGCAAATGCCGGCTGCGGGCAGGGGTTGATGGAGCGGCTGGGGGTTGGTCAACGCCGTGGCTATGTGCGGGCTCTGTGCCGCGAGCCTTTGCAGGTAGGCGATCAGGTCGTGATCGGGATTGGCGAGGCGCTGCTGGTGCGCAGTTCGCTGCTGGTCTATCTGCTGCCGCTGCTTGGGCTGTTTGCGGCGGGCTTGCTGGCTGAGTGGTTGGCGCTGGACGAGTCTTTTGTCATTCTGGCGGCCCTTGCCGGATTCGCCCTGCCGTGGCTGCTGGTACGCCGGTACAGCCAGAAGGGCAGCGATGATCCGGCCTGCCAGCCGGTTGTGGTCCGTATCGAGTCCCGTTCTGCGACCCTGCACTGCGTCGAAATCCACTGATTGCCATCGAGGAGTCCCCGACTCATGCGAATGCTCAAGCACACCTTGCTGTCACTGGCGGCCCTGCTGCTGACCGCTCATGCGCTGGTGGCCAGCGCCAGCCTTCCCGAATTCACCGAGCTGGTCGAGCAGGCCTCGCCGGCGGTGGTGAACATCAGCACCCGCCAGGCTGTATCGCCCCAGTCGGCGGCGATTGCGCCGCATGCCCTGCCGGATCTTGAGGGGCTGCCACCGATCTTTCGCGAGTTCTTCGAGCGCAGCATCCCGCAGTTGCCGCCAGGGCATCCGCCGCAGCGGCGTCAGCGTCAGGCCCAGTCGCTGGGTTCGGGCTTCATCATTTCTGCTGACGGCTACGTGCTGACCAATAACCACGTGATCGCCGATGCCGACGAGATCATCGTGCGCCTGTCCGACCGCAGCGAGCTGGAAGCCCGGCTGGTCGGTACGGATCCGCGCACCGATGTAGCGCTGCTCAAGGTCGAAGGCAAGAACCTGCCGCACGTCAAACTGGGCCGCTCCGATGCGCTCAAGGCCGGCGAGTGGGTGCTGGCGATCGGCTCGCCCTTTGGCTTTGACCATTCGGTGACGGCCGGCATCGTCAGTGCCAAGGGTCGCAGCCTGCCCAATGAAAACTATGTGCCGTTCATCCAGACCGATGTGGCCATCAATCCCGGCAACTCCGGCGGCCCGCTGTTCAATCTGGCGGGTGAGGTGGTCGGCATCAACTCGCAGATCTTCACCCGTTCCGGCGGCTTCATGGGGCTGTCGTTCGCCATTCCCATCGATGTGGCCATGCACGTGGCCGAGCAGCTCAAGAGCACCGGTAAGGTGCAGCGCGGCTGGCTGGGCGTCGTGATCCAGGAAGTCAGCAAGGATCTGGCCGAATCCTTTGGTCTTGAGCGTCCGGCCGGTGCGCTGATTGCCCAGGTGATGGAAGGGGGGCCGGCGGCCCGTGGCGGATTGCAGGTCGGTGACGTGATCCTGGCCGTCGACGGTCAGCCGATCGTGGTCTCCTCTGATCTGCCGCATCGGGTCGGCAACCTGCTGCCGGGTACCCGCATCAGCCTTGATGTGGTGCGCCGTGGCAAGCGTCAGCAGATTGCGCTGGCCATCGATGCCTTGCCCGAGGAAGGTGCGGCCCTGGCTGGCAGTGGTGATGCGCCGGCCCGCAGCAGCAATCGTCTGGGGGTCTCGGTCGTGGACCTGAATGCCGAGCAGCGCAAGGCACTCGAGCTTGAGGGCGGGGCGCTGATCCGTGAAGTGCAGAACGGACCGGCAGCCGCCATCGGTCTGCGCCCGGGTGATGTGATCACCCACCTCAACAACCAGTCGATCGACTCGGCAAAGACCTTCGAGCGGGTGGCCCAGGCGCTGCCGAAGAATCGCAGCGTCTCGATGCGGGTACTGCGTCAGGGGCGGGCGAGCTTCATTACCTTCCGCCTGAGCGAGTAATCGCGTTATCGGCCGCCGGGGCGCGACCGCGCCCCGGCGGGTCACGGTGCTGGCCGGCGTGGGTTACGCCCGCCCCGGCGATAGGCTAGAATCCGCCACTATTTCGGCGGGCCCAAAGCCCGCGCTCTCTTTCCGAGTGTTGAGCCCGTGAGTGATCTGAGCCATATCCGCAACTTCTCCATCATCGCCCACATCGACCACGGCAAGTCGACCCTGGCCGATCGCTTCATCCAGATGTGTGGTGGCCTGTCCGACCGTGAGATGGAGGCCCAGGTCCTCGACTCCATGGATCTGGAGCGCGAGCGCGGCATCACCATCAAGGCGCACAGCGTGACCCTGCATTACAAGGCGCAGGACGGCAAGACCTACCAGCTGAACTTCATCGACACCCCCGGTCATGTCGACTTCACCTATGAAGTCAGCCGCTCGCTGGCGGCCTGCGAGGGTGCGTTGCTGGTGGTTGATGCCGCCCAGGGCGTGGAGGCGCAGTCGGTGGCCAACTGCTACACCGCCATCGAGCAGGGCCTTGAAGTGATGCCGGTGCTGAACAAGATGGACCTGCCCCAGGCCGAGCCGGAGCGGGTCAAGGAAGAGATCGAGCACGTCATCGGCATCGACGCCACCGACGCGGTGGCCTGCAGCGCCAAGAGCGGCATGGGCGTGATCGATGTGCTCGAGCGTCTGGTCGAGGTGATTCCGCCGCCGACCGGCGACATTGAGGCGCCGCTGCAGGCGCTGATCATCGACTCCTGGTTCGACAACTACCTGGGCGTGGTCTCGCTGGTGCGCG
>CAZFFB010000029.1:0-12320 GCA_964517735.1 uncultured Pseudomonas sp. | reverse complement strand
TCAATCCTCCGCCAGCGGCTCGCTCCACAGCCGCAGCTGCAGCGCGTGGCGCGTGCCCGGGGCCAGTTCCACGCAGTCGTCCCAGACGTTGGCGGTCTCGATGCACAGCATGCGCTGCCAGGCATCGGCGGCGAACTGCGAGAGACGCTGTGCCTTGTCGATCCACGGATTCCACAGCACCGCCGAGCGCGAGCCGCGGGTTTCCAGGCACAGCCGGCGCTGCCAGAGCGGATCGAGCAGATCCAGCCGCGCCGGCAGGTCGAGGTACAGGCGGTCGGTTTCCCCGGCGAAGCGCAGCGCGCCCTGCTGGCGGCATTCGCGCCAGCCATCGAGGGTCTCGACATAGCGGCAGCCGTCCAGCCCCTCGACGCGCACCTGGCGGATATCGCTGACCGCGAAGTAGCTGTGCAGCGCCTGGCTGATCCACACCGGCCGCGCCCCCGTGTTGTGGCTGTGCAGGGTGATTTCCAGCTGCGTGCCGAGGCGGATCTCCAGCGCCACCTCGACCGCCTGCGGCCAGCCGGGCAGTCCCTCCTCGGGTTGCGGGCAGACCAGCAGCAGGCGGGCCACGCCATCCGCCACGCCCTGCTCGCGGCACTCCCAGGGCAGGTGGCGCACCAGCCCGTGGAAAGGCGCGGCCGCGCCGCGATACTGGGCGAGCAGCGCGGCCGGATTGCGCGCCAGGTCACCGAACCACGGCCAGCACACCGGCACGCCGCCGCGCACCGATTGCCAGCGCTCGCCACGGGCCTCTTCGCTGAGCCAGATCAGTGGCGGCTCACCCTGGCGCTGATAACGCAGGACCTGCGCCCCCTGTTCAGCGACCAGCAGCTCGGCGCCGGGTACTTGCAGCCGCCAGCAGGGCAAGGCATCAAAATGATCACGGCTGATCAGGCAATCGGCGCTCACGGGGCACCTCCAGAGCAAAAGGGCTGTCATTATTGGCGCCAGTATCGCGGCCGCGCTACCGTGCTGCGGCTCTGGCAGCCTGCACCGCGCATCACGGCCCTGTGACGTGTGCGCCCCTTGGGCTGTCGGTTAGCACCGAACTTAACCTGTCCGCACAGCGCGGCGGACATCCCTCGCCCCGGAGACCATCGTGCAGAAAATCCAGCAGGACCCAAGCATCCTCTCCAGCGCCGACGAAGCGCTGGGCAACATCGTTGAAGGCTTCAAGCGCTTTCGCCGCGAAGTCTTCCCCGAGCAGGAGGAGCTGTTCAAGAAACTGGCCACCGCGCAGAACCCGCGCGCCATGTTCATCACCTGCGCCGATTCGCGCATCGTCCCTGAACTGATCACCCAGAGCTCGCCGGGCGACCTGTTCGTCACCCGCAACGTCGGCAACGTGGTGCCGCCCTACGGGCAGATGAATGGCGGCGTATCCACTGCCATCGAGTACGCGGTGGCGGCGCTGGGCGTGCGCCACATCATCATCTGTGGCCATTCGGACTGCGGCGCGATGAAGGCGGTACTCAACCCCCGCTCGCTGGACAACATGCCGACGGTGCGCAGCTGGCTGCGCCATGCCGAGGTGGCCCGTACCGTGGTGGAGCAGAACTTCGCCGGCTGCGACTGTGGCCAGGAGCACCTGGCGCTGCTCACCGAGGAGAACGTGGTGGCCCAGCTCAACCACCTGCTCACCCACCCCTCGGTGGCGGCGCGGGTGGCCAGCGGCCAGCTGTTCATCCACGGCTGGGTGTATGACATCGAGACCAGTGCGATCACCGCCTATGACGCGGCCAGCGGCCGCTTCCTGCCGCTCGATGGCGAGGTGGTGCCGATGGCCACCCCGCGCTCGCGCTTCGACGGCTGAGGATCAGCGCTGGGCCGGCGGGTTGCGCCAGCGCTCGCCGGCCAGCAGCCGCTCGAACAGCTGCGGGTCCGTCCACTCGGCGCGGATCTGCGCCGAGAAGCGGATCTGCGCCAGCTCGAACGCCCCCATGCGCGGGTTGAAGGCATCTGCGCGAAAGCACTGCGCGTAGCCGGTTTCGGTTTCGTGGACGATCACCGAATGCAGGTGCACGTCGCCTTCGCCGTTGACCGTCTCGGTCTGCGCCAGCAGCGCATCGACCAGGCGGAAGATCACCCGCGACAACTGCTCGGCGCTCGGCGACACCGGCAGGGCGATCCAGCGTTCGGAAAAACGCTGGCAGCTGGCGATGTACTCGGGGTCGTCGCCGTCCCAGAAGCTCAGGGCATGGTCGAAGGCGTCGATCAGCTCGCGCACGCCGCCCTTGAGCAGGCCGAAGTCGTAGACCATCTGCCCGTGGTCGAGGGCATGCGCCTCCAGCAGCAGCTCGACCCGGTAGGAGTGACCGTGCAGTGAGCGCGCGCAGCGCCGGCTGGTGCAGCCGCGCACGATGTGCGCGTTCTCGAAGCGGAACAGCTTGCGGATCAGCATCGCGCCTCCCGCACGAAGCGCAGCGGCAGCCCCTGGCAGTCGTCATCGAGCTGCCCGGCATGCCAGGCCAGTTGCCCGGAAACCACCGTGCTGCGCACCGCATGGCGGAAGCGGCGGCCCTGGAAGGGTGTCCAGCCGCAGTGGGCGAGGATCGGGTCGGCATCCACCGGGCGCGGCACGGCAAGCGGCTCGACCAGCACCAGGTCGGCCCAGTAGCCCTCGCGCAGGTAGCCGCGCTGTTCGATGGCGAAGCGCTCGGCCACCGCGTGGCTGGTCAGCTCGACCAGGCGCGGCAGCGGCAACAGACCGTCGGCGACCAGCTCCAGCAGTGCCGGCAGGGCGTGCTGCACCAGCGGCAGGCCGGACGGCGCCTGGGCATAGGGCCGCTGCTTCTCTTCCAGGGTGTGCGGTGCGTGATCGGTGCCGATCACGTCCAGGCGCCCGCAGAGCAACGCCTGGCGCAGGGCGTCGCGGTCGGCGCGGCTCTTGATCGCCGGGTTGCACTTGATCAGGTGGCCGAGCGCGGCGTAGTCGCCGTCGTCGAAATACAGGTGATGGGCACAGACCTCGGCAGTGATCCGCTTGCCGGCCACGGGGCCGGGCTGGAACAGGCTCAGCTCGCGGGCGGTGGTGATGTGCAGGACATGCAGCTGCGTCTCGAAGCGGCGGGCCAGCTCCACCGCCAGGCTGGAGGAGCGCCAGCAGGCTTCGGCATCGCGGATCAGCGGATGCTGGTCGGCGGGGATGTCCTCGCCGTAGCGCGCCCGCCATTGTGCTTCGTGCGCGCGGATGCGCGGGGTGTCCTCGCAGTGGGCGAGCAGCACGGTCGGGCAGTCGCGGAACAGCCGCTCCAGGGAAGGCAGGTCGTCGACCAGCATGTCGCCGGTGGAAGCGCCCATGAACACCTTGACCGCCGCGACCCGCTGCGGAGCAAGCGCGGCGACGGTGTCCAGGTTGCCGTGGCTGACACCGAAGTGAAAGCCGTAGTTGACCTTCGCGCAGGCGGCGGCACGGCGCTCCTTGGCTTCCAAGGCCGCCAGGGTCAGGGTCGGCGGGCTGGTGTTGGGCATGTCCATCACGCTGGTGATGCCACCGGCTGCGGCGGCACGCGATTCGCTGGCGAAGCTGCCTTTGTGCAGTGCGCCGGGGTCGCGGAAATGCACCTGGTCGTCGATCAGGCCGGGCAGCAGGAACTGGCCGGCGGCATCGATTTCGCGGGCGGCGACCCTGCCTTCGATGCTGCCGGCGATCTTCTCGATACGGCCACGGTGGATCAGCAGGTCGGCGTCGAACTCGTGCCCCTCGTTGACCAGACGGGCATTGCGAATCAGCAGGTCGCTCATGGCGGAGGCTCGCGATGGGAGGAAGAATGGCAGGCGCAGGGCGGTACCGGGTCGTACCCCGAATCACCCCACGGGTGGCAGCGCGCCAGCCGGCGCAGGGTCAGCCAGCCGCCGCGCCGCGCACCGTGGCGCTGCAGCGCCTCGACCGCGTACTGCGAGCAGGTCGGCTGGAAACGGCAGCGCGGGCCGATCAGCGGACTGATGACGTATTGATAGAAGCGCACCAGCGCGATCAGCAGGCTTTTCATGGCGGCGAGCTGGCGACCGTCAGGCGGTCGCCCTCCAGGCGGTTGTAGAAGCAGGAACGCCGACCAGTATGGCAGGCCGGCCCCTGCTGCTCGACCTGCAGCAGCAGCGCATCGCCGTCGCAGTCCAGGTGGGCGACGAGCAGTCGCTGGACATGGCCGCTGCTCTCGCCCTTGCGCCATAGCGCGCGGCGCGAGCGCGACCAATAGCAGACCCGGCCACTGCGCAGGGTTTCCTCCAGCGCAGTGCGGTTCATCCAGGCCAGCATCAGCACCTCGCCGCTGTCGTGCTGCTGGGCGATGGCGGCGATCAGGCCGTCGGCATTCCACGGGATCGCCGCCAGCACCTCGTCGAGTGATCGCTGACGGCCGGCGCTGGCTTGCTCCAGCTGCAGCCAGAGGCTCACGGCTGCAGCACTTCGAGCAGCCGCTCGACGTTCTGCCGGTACATGCCCAGATAGCTGCTGGCCGGCCCCTCGGCGGCCAGGGCGTCGGAGTACAGGGTGTTGCCGACCCGGGCACCGGCCTCGGCGGCGATCTGTTCGATCAGCCGGGAATCGCGGATGTTCTCCACGAACAGGGCGCGCACCTGTTCCTCGCGCAGCTGGCGGATCAGCGCGGCGATCTCGGCCGCCGCAGGCTCGGCGGCGTCGCTGACGCCCTGGGCGGCGCTGAACTGCAGATCCCACTCGCGGGCGAAGTAGCCGAAGGCATCGTGGCTGGTCACTACCCGGCGGCGCTCGGCGGGCAGCGCGTTCAGGCGCGGGGCGACTTCGGCGCGCAGGGCCGCCAGCTGCGCCAGCCAGGCATCGCGGCGCGCCGCGTAGTCGGCGGCATTGGCCGGGTCCAGTTCGCTCAGGGCGCGGGCGATGTTGCGCGCATAGATCTCGGCGTTGCCCAGACTCTGCCAGGCGTGCGGATCGGCAATGCGCTGGCCATCTTCCTCGACCTGCAGCGGCCGCACCCCGGCACTGGCGTCGATGCGCCGGCCGCGCGCCTCGCCGCTGGCCCACAGGCGCTCCAGCCAGGGCTCGAAGCCCAGACCGTTGGCGATCAGCAGGTCGGCGGCGAGGATCTGGCGCAGGTCGCGCGGGCTCGGCTCGAACACATGGGCGTCGGCATCGGCACCGACCAGGCTGGTCAGCTCGATGGCGTCGCCGCCGATCTCGCGGGTCAGATCGGCCAGGATGCTGAAGGTGGTGACCACCTGCGGCCGCTCGGCGGCGTGCAGGGTCAGGGGCAGGCACAGGACCAGCAGGGCAAACAGTCGGCACATGGCGCGATCCTCAGCAGGACAGGGGGGGCGGGCTGCGGCGCAGCAGGCCGTGAACCGGCCCGAGGCATACCGACAGCAGATAGGCGAATCCGGCGAGCAGCACGATGCACGGCCCACTCGGCAGGTTGGCGTAAAACGACAGCAGCAGGCCGAGCCAGACGCACAGCGCGCCGAGGACCGCAGCCAGCCCGAGCAGCAGCGGCAGACGCCGGCTCCAGAAGCGCGCGGCGGCGGCCGGCAGCACCAGCAGGCCGATCACCATCAGCGCGCCGATGGCATGCAGGCCGGACACCAGGTTGAGCACCACCAGGGCGAGAAACAGCGCATAGGCTGGCGCCCCCCGGCGGCTGACGCTGCGCAGGAACAGGGCGTCGAGGCTGTCCTGCACCAGCGGGCGGTAGATCAGCGCCAGCAGCAGCAGGCTGGCGGCGGAGACGATCAGCATGCTGCGCAGGGTCGCTGCGTCCACCGCCAGCGCCGAGCCGAACAGCAGGTGCAGCAGGTCGATGCGCCGCCCGGCCAGGCCGAGCAGCAGCACGCCGCTGGCCAGTGCGATCGGGTAGATGGCGGCCAGACTGGCGTCTTCACGCAGGCCGGTGCGCCGCGTCACCCAGGCCGCCAGCGCCGCCATGCCGAGACCGGCGATCAGGCCGCCGGCGGCCAGGGCCGGCAGGCTCAGGCCGTACAGCCAGAAGGCCAGCGCCGCGCCGGGCAGTACGCCGTGGGCGATGGCATCGCCCATCAGGCTCATGCGGCGCAGCAGCAGGAACACCCCCAGCGGGGCGATGCTCAGCGCCAGCGCCACGCCGCCGGCCAGGGCGCGGCGCAGGAAGGCGAATTCGGCGAAGGGCTGCCAGAGCGGTTCGAGCATCAGGCCACCTGCGCCAGCGGTGCATCCAGCAGGTCGCGGCTCGCTCCGTGGCGGCAGCCAGCGGCGCGGATCAGCAGGCAGTCTGGCAGGTGCGTGCGCGCGCCGGCCAGATCGTGGCAGACCACCAGCTGGGTGCGGCCGGCCTGCTGCCAGGCGGCGAGGCGCTGCCAGAGCAGGCGCTGGCCGGCCTCGTCGAGGGCGGCGGCCGGCTCGTCGAGCAGCAGCAGCGGCGCGTCGGTCAGTTCCAGACGGGCCAGCAGGCCGCGCTGCAGCTCGCCGCCGGACAGCGCGACCAGCGGCCGTCCGGCCAGTTCGCTCAGCCCCCAGGCGGCCAGCACCGCATCGAACCGCGCCCGCCGCGCGGCCCGCGGCAGGCGCGTGCGCCACAGCCCGGCGGCGACCAGCTCGGCCAGCTCGATGGGGAACTGGCGGTCGATGGCTGCCTGCTGCTGCAGGTAGCCGATGGCGCCAAGGCCCTGCGCGGCGATTCGCAGGTGCCCGGCCAGCGGCTTCTGCAGACCGGCCAGCACCCGCAGCAGGCTGCTCTTGCCACAGCCGTTGGCACCGACCACGGCGGTCAGGCTGCCGGCCGGAAGGTACAGGTCGAGCGGCGGGGTCAGCGGCCGCCCCGGCACGCCCCATTGCAGACCTTGGGCGTGGATCATGCCGCCTCCCGGCTCCAGCGGCTTTGCGCCACCGCATCATGGGCGTGCAGGCTCTCGGCGTGCTCCACGCGCACGCTGAAGGCGTCCAGCTGCGGCAGCTCGCGCAGGGCGTGGTGCAGGCGCCGCGCGGCATCCTCGCAGAACATCAGGTTCTGGCCGTTGGCCAGGGCGAAGGCCTGCTCGTCCGCACGCTTGACCGCGGTCTGCAGGGCGGTGCCCAGCGCCGCTTCGGCGCGGTCGATCAGCGCCAGCAGGGGCAGTTCATGGCAGGTGGCGCCAAGCTGCACGTCGAGGATCGCCCGGCTGCGCTGGCTGTGCGGGGTGGCGAGGATTCCGGCGCTGCTGCCCAGCCAGTCGAGCACCGCGTCCTGCTGCAGCTCGCGGCCGGCGAAGTCGCTGGCGAAGCGCTGCTGGATCAGCTGGCGGGCCAGCGCCGCCGAGCAGGGGCAGGTCGAGGAATAGCCGATCTCCACGCGCAGGCCAAGGCGCAGCGCACCGCCGCGCGCGCGGCTGGCGGAGATCCGCAGCGGGTAGCCCTTCCAGCCAGCCAGCGGGCTGACCAGCGCCGGGCGCTTGAGCGGCAGCTCGCTGTCGATTTCAAGATGGGCGCATTGCGACAGGCCGGCATGGCTGTCGAGGAAGTCATCGAGCAGCCGCGCCAGCAGCGCCGGGGTCAGTTCCTCATGCTCCAGCGCATCCAGCGCCAGATACAGCCGCGACATGTGGATGCCCCGCGCGCTGGCATCGTCGAGGCTGACCTCGGCGCTGACCCGTGCCAGCAGCCGTTCGCCACCCAGACGCAGGGGCTGGGTGATCCCGGCCATGCCGACCCGCTCCAGCGGCAGCAGGGCAGTGGAGGTTTGTGCAGCGATATCCGGCAGCAGTGCAGCATTCATCGGTAGGGGTCTCGGTCGAGGGGTCTTCACTGTTATACTGTAACAACAATGCTGCCACAGACGGCAAGCAACCGTTCCCGTTATCGCCCGATCCGAGGTCATACCCGCGATGGACAACCGTCTTCCTGTCACCGTGCTGTCCGGCTTCCTGGGCGCCGGCAAGAGCACCCTGCTCAACCATGTGCTGAAGAACCGCGACGGTCTGCGCGTGGCCGTCATCGTCAACGACATGAGCGAACTGAACATCGATGGCAGCGCCGTGCAGCAGGGCGTCAGCCTGACCCGCGGCGAGGAAAAGCTGGTGGAGATGAGCAACGGCTGCATCTGCTGCACCCTGCGCGAGGACCTGCTCGAGGAAGTCGCCCGCCTGGCCGGCGAGGGGCGCTTCGATTACCTGCTGATCGAGTCCACCGGCATTTCCGAGCCGCTGCCGGTGGCCGAAACCTTCACCTTCCGCGACGAAACCGGGCAGAGCCTCGCCGATCTGGCGCGCCTGGATACCATGGTCACCGTGGTGGACGGGGTGAACTTCCTGCGTGATCTGCACGAGGCCGAGGCGCTCAGCGAGCGCGGTGAGAGCCTGGGCGAGGACGATGAGCGCTCGATCACCGACCTGCTCACCGATCAGGTGGAGTTTGCCGATGTGATCCTGGTCAGCAAGATCGACCTGATCTCCAGCGCCGAGCGCGAGGAGCTGCTGGCCATCCTGCGCCGCCTCAATCCGCAGGCCGAGGTGCTGCCGATGGTGATGGGGCAGGTTCCGCTAGAGCGGATCCTCAATACCGGGCGTTTCGACTTCGAGCGCGCCGCCCAGGCGCCGGGCTGGCTGGCCGAGC
This sequence comes from uncultured Pseudomonas sp., assembly GCA_964517735.1. Classification (GTDB taxonomy): domain Bacteria; phylum Pseudomonadota; class Gammaproteobacteria; order Pseudomonadales; family Pseudomonadaceae; genus Geopseudomonas. The sequence goes on along the minus strand of CAZFFB010000029.1, from coordinate 3,787 downwards.
TGCGCGGCGAGCATGTGCCGGAAACCGAGGAGTACGGCATCGCCTCCATCGCCTGGCGGGCGCGCCGGCCGCTGCATCCGCAGCGCTTCCATGACTTCCTGCACCGCGAATGGGACAACGGCCGCCTGCTGCGCTCCAAGGGCTACTTCTGGCTGGCCAGCCGCCCCGAGGAGGCCGGCAGCTGGTCGCAGGCCGGCGGGCTGATGCGCCACGGTTATGCCGGGCGCTGGTGGCATGCGGTGCCGCGCGAGCAGTGGCCGCAGGATGAAGAAAGCCAGGCGGCGATCCTCGCTCACTGGCAGGACGGCTGCGGCGACCGCCGTCAGGAGCTGGTGTTCATCGGCCAGCACATCGACTTCGCCCGCCTGCACGCCGAGCTGGATGCCTGCCTGCTGAGCGAGGCGGAAATGGCCTTGGGAGAGGCGGCCTGGCGGCAGCTGGAAGATCCCTTTGATGCCTGGACCGAAACCCTCGACGACGAGACGGCCGCCTGAGCTCGCCGGATCCGGATTGCCGGCGGCAGACTCCACACTTATCCACAGCGTGCTCACCGGCAGTCGAGGGCCATACCGAGGCCACAGCACGGCGGTGACAGCGGGCAATCCAGCGGGCATCCTGCATGGGTGGGGCGGGTTCTCCACCTGTTGGGCACACCCGCCACACAGATTATTCACTGATTTATCCACAGGCTGACCATGCTTTCGCAGATTCCCACGCACCTGATCGCCGGCCCGCTCGGCGCCGGCAAGACCACCCTGCTGCAGCAGTTGCTGGCCCAGCGCCCGGACCACGAGCGCTGGGCCATCCTGATCAACGAGTTCGGCCAGATCGGCCTGGATGCGGCGCTGCTGAGCACCGATGCAGACGGCATCGCACTGGGCGAGGTGGCCGGTGGCTGCCTGTGCTGCGTCAACGGCGCGCCCTTTCAGGTCGGCCTGACCCGCCTGCTGCGCCAGGGCAGCCCCGATCGCCTGTTCATCGAGCCTTCGGGGCTCGGTCATCCGGCCGAGCTGCTGCAGCAGCTCGGCCGTGCCCCCTGGCAGGAGGTGCTGGCGGTGCAGCCGAGCGTGGTGGTGCTGGATGCAGCGGCACTGTCGCGCGGGCAGCCCTTGCCGGCCAGCCAGCAGGCAGCCCTTAGCGAGGCGGGCCTTTTGCTGCTCAACAAGAGCGCCACACTCGATGGCACCGCCAAGGCGCTGCTCGCCGCCCAGCTGCCGGCCCGGCCGCTGTACTGGACCGAGCAGGGATACCTGCCTCTGGCGGCGCTGCCGGGGGTGACGGTGCAGGCGCAGCCGGGGGCCGGTACGGCCGCACTGCCCAGCGGGCCGGATGCAGCCCTCGGTACGCTGTGGAGCGATCCGGCCCGACCGATCTGCCAGCATCAGGCCGGGGAGGGCGGCTGGAGCATCGGCTGGCGCTGGCATCCCGGCCAGTGCCTCGACCGTCAGCGCCTCACCGATTGGCTGGCCAGCCTCGACTGGCGGCGCGCCAAGCTGGTGATCCACGGCGAAGACGGCGCCTGGTACAGCGCCAACGCCCTGGACGGCGCCCCCCTCGACTGGCGCACCAGCGAATGGCGCCGCGATTCGCGCCTTGAGCTGATCTTCGCCGAGCCACAGGACGTGGACGCTCTGCAGTCCGCGCTGGCGGCCTGCAGGGCCTGAGCCATCAGCAAAAGTAATAGTTCAGACAAAAAAAGACCCGGCATCGCTGCCGGGTCGAATCCGTGATTAGCCTGATGAGGAGATAACCAAGGGGTGACTGCCAGACCCTTGTCTATCACCGCTGATGCGATGATCAGCTGAATTAACGATATTGATTCTCAAATGAGATGTAAAGCCTTTTGAGAAAAATTTCACTCTCTTCCCTCACGACCTCACGGCAGCAGCACCGTTGCCCCAACGGTTTGACGCGCCTCCAGCGCACGGTGCGCCGCTGCGGTTTCCGCCAGCGGCCAGCGCTGGCCGATCTCGACCTGCAGCACATTGCGCTCCAGCAGCGCGAAGACCTCGGCGGCCATCGCCCGCAAACGCTCGGGGGTGTCGGCATAGCCGAACAGGGTCGGGCGGGTGACGAACAGCGAGCCCTTCTGGGCGAGGATGCCGAGGTTGACACCGCTGACCGGCCCCGAGGCATTGCCGTAGCTGACCAGGAGCCCGCGCCGCGCCACGCAGTCCAGCGACTGCTCCCAGGTGTCGCGACCGACCGAGTCATAGACCACGGGACACTTCTGCCCCTGCGTCAGCGCCAGCACCCGCTCGACCACATCCTCGCGGCTGCGATCGATCACCGCCCAGGCGCCCAATGCGCGGGCCCGCTCGGCCTTCTCTGGCGAGCCGACCACCCCGATCAGCCGCACCCCCAGATGCCGGGCCCACTGGCAGGCCAGGCTGCCGACGCCACCGGCTGCCGCGTGAAACAGTACGGTCTCGCCACCGCCAAGGTCACCGATCTGGCGCAGCAGGTACTGCACGGTCATGCCCTTGAGCAGCACTGCCGCAGCCTCTTCAAAGCTGATCATCGCCGGCAGCGTCACCAGACAGTCGGCCGGCACCACATGGACCTCGGCGCAGGCCCCCTGCGGCCCCGTGGCATAGGCCACCCGGTCACCGACGCGAAACTCCTGGACTGCACTGCCCACCGCCTCGACCACGCCAGCCGCCTCGCTGCCCAGCCCGCCCGGCAGACCCGGCAGCGGGTAAAGACCACTGCGAAAATAGGTATCGATGAAGTTCAGGCCGATCGCCCGGTTGCGCACCCGCACCTCGCGCGGGCCGGGCTCAGCGGGCGTGAAATCGGTGTATTCGAGCACCTCGGGGCCGCCGTGGCGGCTGATCTGGATACGCTTGGCCATGGGCCGCTCCTCAGGAAAACACACCGTCCATGCAAGCGCCCGGGCTGCAGCGCGTCAAGCCTTGCCGGCACAGTGCAGTGCTATGCTTGCCGCCTTGCCGCGCCCACCGGGCGCCCGATCCACTCCCGAGGTGAACCGTGACCGACCGCAGCGCCGCCGTGAAGGCCTACCTGCTCGACCTGCAAGACCGCATCTGCGCCGCCCTGGAGGCCGAGGACGGCCGCGCGCGCTTCCGCGAGGACGCCTGGCAGCGCCCCGGCGGCGGCGGCGGGCGCACCCGGGTGATCGAGAACGGCGCGGTGATCGAGAAGGGCGGGGTCAACTTCTCCCACGTGTTCGGCGACGCCCTGCCGCCCTCGGCCAGCGCCCACCGTCCGGAACTGGCCGGGCGCAGCTTCCAGGCCCTCGGCGTGTCGCTGGTGATCCACCCGGAAAACCCCTACGTGCCCACCTCCCACGCCAACGTGCGCTTCTTCAGCGCCGAGAAGGAGGGCGAGGACGCGGTCTGGTGGTTCGGCGGCGGCTTCGACCTGACTCCCTACTACGCCAGCGAGGAAGACTGCATCGAGTGGCACCGCATCGCCCGCGCCGCCTGCGCGCCGTTCGGCGCCGACGTCTACCCGCGCTACAAGGAATGGTGCGACCGCTACTTCCACCTCAAGCACCGCGGCGAGCCGCGCGGCATCGGCGGCCTGTTCTTCGACGACCTCAACGAGTGGGACTTCGACACCTGCTTCGCCTTCATCCGCGCGGTGGGCGACGCCTATGTCGAGGCCTACCTGCCGATCGTCCGGCGCCGCAAGGCCACGCCCTTCGGCGAGCGCGAGCGCGAGTTCCAGTCCTTCCGCCGTGGCCGCTACGTCGAGTTCAACCTGGTGTTCGACCGCGGCACCCTGTTCGGCCTGCAGTCGGGCGGACGCACCGAGTCCATCC
>CAZFFB010000028.1:0-12616 GCA_964517735.1 uncultured Pseudomonas sp. | reverse complement strand
GACAAATACTTTATTTATTTGGACAAATTGCTCGAACATGGGATTTTTCTCTCCCGAGGACGGCGGCCATGCGCTCGACCTGAGCGCAGGAGAGGCTCGTCGTTTGCCGGTATTCGGTGTCGCCGTGCGCTACCCTGCGGGCCATGTCGTGCCCCAGCACAAGCATCCGTATGGTCATCTGATCCATGCGGATCGCGGCCTGCTGCGTGTGGAAGCCGAAAGCGGCCAGTGGTTGGTGCCGCCCACGGCAGCAGTCTGGTTGCGGCCAGGCGTGGAGCATCGGCTGGTTGTGCCCGTGGCGCTGCAAGCGCACGGCCTATTCGTGCGCGAGGATGTTTGCGCACACCTGCCAGCAGCCGATTGCGTCGTGCATGTTTCCGGTCTGCTGCGTGAGTTGATCATGGCGCTGGCCCGAGCCGATGATCCGGCCACATCTTCCAAGCGTATGCGTCTGCTCGGCGCGCTCTTGATCGAAGAACTGCACACCCAGCCGGTTCTTCCGCTTCATCTGCCGTGGCCGACGGGCGGCGCTGACAGCCCGATACAGCACGTATGTCAGGCGCTACTGGACGCCCCTGGCGATGCCGCCACCGCCACCGAATGGGCCAACAGGCTGGCAATGGGCGACAAGACCTTCCACCGGCGCTTTCTCCAGGCGACCGGCATGACCTTCGGAAAATGGCGTCAGCAACTGCGGCTCATGTCGTCACTGACGCTATTGATGCAGGGAATACCGATTACGCAGGTGGCGCTGGCTAGCGGCTACGATAGTCATAGCGCCTACACCACGGCGTTCAGCAAGCAATTCGGACAGCCGCCTTCAGCATTTGCAGCAGATAAATAGGCACAACTAGCCCGCCAACCTGCGCTGGCGCACGTCACAGAACTCTGGCAGGTGCTCGTCACATGCTGGTCGTTTGTCACAGGGCACCGGTCATATGCCGATTTGTGCCGCCATGCCCTTGGCGGCCTACGCCAGTTATCGCTGTGTTGCTTTGGGGCTTGCACCTATACGGCCTTTAATGCCCAAAGGGCTGAAGGTCGGCATTGGTGAGAACCTAGCCTAACCTATTGCCCTGCATAGCTTATTTTCTCGCTCTGGCGTCGAAGAAAACTTGATATGGGGAATTTTTCATGTCAATGGATGGGCATCAGCGTAGGCTGATAGCAAGCCCGCCTGCGGAGACACCCCCATGCCCGACCGTTACCGGCCGCTGGCTTGCGACCGCCACGACTACCTGGAAATCGCCTGCCTGTTCGGCTATCGCCTGCGCATCGAGCTGGAGGGCGGCGACTGGCTCGAGGGCCGCGCACTGACCACCCGCACGCTGCCGAACAAGGAAGAGATCCTACTGATCCGGGTGGCAGGCCAGGTCCGGGCCGTGCGTCAGGACCGCCTGCATGCGATCACGCCACCGACCCCGGGCGCGCGCTTCGGCCGCATCGAGCTGCAGCCCTGAAACGCACGCCCGGCCTGTACGATCACCACATCAGATCGTCGGGAATGACGAAGTCCTTATAGGGATCCTCCTCGTCCGCCGCCGATTCGACCACCGTGTTGAGCAGAATGATGCGGTGCGGCTCGCGCTCCTGGACCTTGAGCGCCGCCGCGCGCGGGATCAGTTCGTACTTGCCCTCCAGGCGCACGATGGCCAAGGTGCCGCGACTGAGCTTGTCGCGCAACATCGCGTTGACCGCGATGCGCTTGACCTTCTTGTTGTCGACGAAGTTGTAGTAGTCGTCGGTCTCCAGGCGCGGCAGGCGGCTGCCCTCGATCAGTTGCTTGACCTGCGCCGCCAGCGCCTTCTTCTGCACCTTTTCCTGCTGCAGACGGTTGAGCTCCTGGTCGCGCACCGCCTTCTCGGCCTGCGCCTTGAGCGCGGCCTGACGCTGGGAGTCGTCCTTCTCCGCCTGCCCCTTGTGCTCCAGGCGCTGCTGCTTCTGCTTCTGCTTGCCGGCCTGCTTGGCCTGCTTCTCGTTGACCAGCCCCGCCTTGAGCAGCTGGTCGCGTAGGGAAAGACTCATGACTTACCTTATACCCATCGCATCTGTCTTGGCTGCCACCCGCGCGGGGCGGCAGTGGAAACTCTGTAACGCCTCCACGGTCTAGCCGCAGGCGGGCCCCTCTCGCTCAAGGCGCTTGGCCTCGCCCCACAGGGCGTCCAGCTCCTCGAGGGAGCAATCTTCCATGCCCTTGCCGGCTGCGCGCAAGGCCTGTTCGATGAACTGGAAGCGCCGCTCGAACTTGCGGTTGGCGGCGCGCAGGGCCGCCTCCGGCTCGACCTTGAGGTGCCGGGCCAGATTGACCGCGACGAACAGCAGATCGCCCATTTCCTCGGCGATGTGCTGCGGGTCGCCCTCGGCCATGGCCTCGAGCACCTCGTCGAGCTCCTCCTGCAGCTTGTCCAGCACCGGCAACGGTGCCGGCCAGTCGAAGCCGACCTGCGCGGCGCGCTTCTGCAGCTTGGCCGCGCGCGACAGCGCCGGCAGCGCCTGCGGGATGTCGTCGAGCAGCGACAGCTGCTCGGGGGCAGTGGCCTTTTCGGCACGCTCGGCGGCCTTGATTTCCTCCCAGCGCTGCTTGATCTGCGCCTCGCTGAGCCGTGGCTGATCCGGCGCGCCGTACAGGTCGCCATCGGGGAATACGTGGGGATGGCGGCGGATCAGCTTGGCGGTGATGCCATCGACCACCTGGGCGAAGTCGAAACGCCCCTCCTCAAGGCCCAGCTGGCTGTAATAGACCACCTGAAACAGCAGATCGCCCAGCTCGCCGGGCAGGTGGGCGAAGTCGCCGCGCTCGATGGCATCCGCCACCTCGTAGGCTTCCTCGAGGGTGTGCGGAACGATGCTGGCATAGTCCTGCTTGAGGTCCCACGGGCAGCCATACTGCGGGTCGCGCAGGCGGGCCATCAGGTGCAGCAGGTCGGTCAACTGGTACATGCTCAGACTGCCCCGGAGCGACTGCGCCGGGCCTCGATGATGTTGGGTAACTGGTCAATACGGGCCAGCAGACGGCCAAGGGCGGCCATGCCGGGAATCTCGATGGTCAGGTGCATGCTGGCGGTGTGATCACTCTTGTCCGAGCGGGTATTGACCGCCAGCACATTGATCTTCTCGTTGAGCAGCAGCTGGGTGATATCCCGCAGCAGACCTGCACGATCATAGGCGCGGATCTCGATATCTACCGGATAGGTCTTGAGCGGGGCGTGTCCCCAGCCGACCTGGATCATCCGCTCCGGCTCGCGCTCGGCCAGCTGCAGGACCGAGGGGCAATCCTGGCGGTGGATGCTCACGCCGCGCCCCTGGGTGATGTAGCCGATGATCGGCTCCCCCGGTACCGGCCGGCAGCAACCGGCTATCTGGGTCAGCAGATTGCCGACCCCAAGGATCTGGATATCATCCTGCCCTGGGCCACGCACCCGCGGACTGCGCAGCGACAACAGCTCCAGCGGATCATCGCTGCGCTCAGGTTCAAGCATCTGCTGGGCCGCATTGACCGCCTGGGCCAGACGCAGATCACCGGCTCCAAGGGCGGCAAACATGTCCTCGGCGCTCTTGTAGTTGCAGCGCTCGGCCAGACGCTCGTGATCGACGGCCTGCAGCGCCAGGCGGGTCAGCTCACGCTCAAGACAGCTCTTGCCGGCGATCACGTTCTGATCACGGGCCTGCAGCTTGAACCAGTGGACGATCTTGGCCCGCGCCCGTGAAGTGGTCACATAGCCCAGGTTGGGATTGAGCCAGTCACGGCTCGGTGCGCCGTTCTTGCCGGTAATGATCTCCACCTGCTCGCCGGTCTGCAGGCTGTAGTTGAGCGGCACGATGCGCCCGTTGACCTTGGCGCCGCGGCAGTTGTGGCCGATCTCGGTGTGCACCCGGTAGGCAAAATCCAGTGGCGTGGCGCCGTTGGGCAGGTCGATGGCATGACCGTCGGGGGTGAACACATAGACCCGGTCCGGCTCGATATCCACCCGCAGCTGCTCGGCCAGCCCGCCAATATCGCCAAGCTCCTCATGCCACTCGAGCACCTGACGCAGCCAGGCGATCTTCTCCTCGTAATGGTTGGAGCCGGAGTTGACGTCGGTGCCCTTGTACAGCCAGTGGGCACAGACCCCAAGCTCGGCCTCCTCGTGCATGCCATCGGTGCGGATCTGCACCTCGAGCACCTTGCCCTCCGGGCCGATCACCGCGGTGTGCAGCGAGCGGTAACCGTTCTCCTTGGGGTTGGCGATGTAGTCATCGAACTCCTTGGGGATGTGCCGCCACAGGGTGTGCACGATGCCCAGCGCGGTGTAGCAGTCGCGCACCTCGGGCACCAGCACGCGCACCGCGCGCACGTCGTAGATCTCGCTGAATTCCAGGCCCTTGCGCTGCATCTTGCGCCAGATCGAGTAGATGTGTTTGGCCCGGCCGCTGATGTCGGCCTCGATGCCGGTGGCGTGCAGCTCGTCACGCAGCTGCTGCATGACCTTGTTGATGTACTCCTCGCGGTCCATGCGCCGCTCGTGCAGCAGCCGGGCGATCTGCTTGTACTGCTCGGGCTCGAGGTAGCGGAACGACAGGTCCTCAAGCTCCCACTTGATGTGGCCGATGCCCAGGCGATGGGCCAGCGGTGCGTAGATGTCGAACACCTCACGGGCCACCCGGTAGCGCTTTTCCTCGTCGGCGTTCTTCACCGCACGGATCGCACAGGTACGCTCAGCCAGCTTGATCAGCGCCACACGCACGTCATCGATCATCGCCACCAGCATCTTGCGCAGGTTTTCCACCTGGGTCTGGGTGCCGAGCACCAGCGACTGGCGCGGATTGAGGCTGGTGCTGATCGCCGCCATGCGCAGCACGCCATCGATCAGCTTGGCCACCGTGCTGCCGAACTGGCGCGACACCTGCTCAAGCGCCACCTTGCCTTCACGCACCGCGCGGTACAGCACGGCCGCCAGCAGCGACTCCTGATCCAGCCGCAGATCGGCGAGGATCTGCGCGATATCAAGCCCGGTCTGGAAGCTCGAGGTACCCTCGGCCCAGATGTTCTTGGCCGCCACCGCCTGACGCTCGAGCTCGCGGGCAAACTCGCAGGCCTTGCGCAGGCTGTCCCGATCCAGTGCCGGATCGACCTCGAGGATATGATCAAGCCAGGCCTCAAGGTTGATGCTGCCATCGTGGTTGACCGGCTGTTGCGCCCTTACCTGTACCATTGTCGTTCACCCTCTCCTTGTCCGGCCCCAGGCACGGGACCGGCTTCGGACCTTGCGGCCCGCCTGCCGCCGGCTGATGCCGGCGACCTCAAGCATTCAGCGCTCAATCGTGCGCACGAACAGCGCCATGGCCTCGGCATGAGCGGTCTGCGGGAACATGTCCAGCAGACCGACCCGCTCCAGCCGGTAGCCCCGTGCCACCAGACTCGCCGCATCGCGGACCAGGGTGGCCGGATTGCAGGAGACGTACAGCACCCGCTGCGCCCCCAGCGCCGGCAGATGTGCCATCAGCTGCGCCGCCCCCTCGCGGGGCGGATCAAGCAGCACGGCGGCAAAGCCCTGCTGTGCCCAGCCGGCGTCCTGCAGCGGCTCGGACAGATCGGCGCGCAGGAACTGCACATTGTCCAGACCATTGGCCCGCGCATTGCTCGCCGCGCGCTCGACCATCGCCGACACGCCCTCGACGCCCACCACCTCGGCGCAGCGCTGCGCCAGCGGCAGGGCGAAGTTGCCCAGCCCGCAGAACAGATCCAGCACCCGCTCGTCCGCCTGCGGTGCCAGCCACTCCAGCGCCTGGCTGACCATCTGCGCATTGATCGCCGCGTTCACCTGGACAAAGTCCCCCGGCTGCCAGGCCAGCTGCAACCCCCAGGGCTCCAGTCGGTAGCCCAGCCACTGCCCGGGCACATCCGCCTCAGGGTGCCCCTCGCCCTGCCACCACAGCTGTACCGCCTGCGCCGCGCAGAAGGCACGCAGCCTCTGGATATCTGCCTCAAGCAGTGGCTCGGTATGGCGCAGCAGCAGCGCGAGACTGCTGCCGCTGAACAGCTCGACATGCCCGATGGCCCGCGGGCGCTGGAAGGTGCGCAGCACGGCCGGCAACCCGGCCAGCACCTTCTGCAAGGATTGTTCCAGTACCGGGCAGCTGTCCAGATCGACGATCGACTGACTGGAGGCAGCACGAAAACCGACCTGCAACTGCTGCTGGCGTGGGTCCCAGCGCACCGCCAGTCGCGCCCGGCGGCGATAGCCCAGCGCCTCGCCCTGCAGCGGTGGCGCCCAGGACTGCGGGGTCAGACCGGCCCGGGCCAGCTGCTCGGCCAGACCGCGCTGCTTGAGGGCAATCTGCTCGGCATGGGGCAGATGCTGCAGTGTGCAGCCGCCGCATTGCCCGGCCAGCGCACAGGCTGGGGACTGGCGCAGCGCACTGGCCTGCAGCACCCGCTCGGTGCGCGCCTCGATCACCTGGCTGCGTGTGGCCAGCACCCGTGCCTCGATGGTTTCACCGGCCAGCGCCCCGGCGACAAACCAGGTGCGCCCGCCTTCATGGGCGATACCACGCCCGTCGTGGGCGAGGCGTTCGATGCAAAGGCGCTGCTTCTTGCCGACCGGCAGTGCGCTGCTGCGCGCGCCGCCGGCTGGCTGAAAGCGCAGTGCGCTGGGGCGTTTGGCCATGGGAAGATCCTGCCATGGGGCCGGCGGGGCCGGCCGTTGAGAGGGAGGCCCTCAGGCCTGGGGAGTATCGTAGACGCCGGTGGACAGGTAGCGATCGCCACGATCGCAGACGATCGCCACCAGTACGGCGTTTTCCACTTCCTGCGACAGGCGCAGCATCGCCGCCACCGAACCGCCGGAGGACACACCGCAGAAGATGCCTTCCTCGCGGGCCAGGCGACGCATCACCGCCTCGGCCTCGCTCTGCGCCATGTCGATCACCCGATCGACCCGGCTGGCATCAAAAATGGACGGCAGGTATTCCTGGGGCCAGCGGCGGATACCGGGGATCGCCGAGCCTTCCTGCGGCTGCAGGCCGATGATCTGGATCGCCGGATTCTGCGCCTTGAGGTAGCGCGAGGTGCCCATGATGGTGCCAGTCGTGCCCATCGAGCTGATGAAGTGCGTGACGGTCCCGGCGGTCTGCCGCCAGATTTCCGGGCCCGTGCCCTCGTAGTGGGCCAGCGGGTTGTCCTGATTGCCGAACTGATCGAGCACCTTGCCGCGGCCCTCGGCCTGCAGGCGCAGCGCCAGATCGCGCGCACCCTCCATGCCCTCGCTCTTGCTGACCAGCCGCAGCTCGGCGCCGTAGGCGCTCCTCGCCGCCTTGCGCTCGGCGCTCATGTTGTCCGGCATGATCAGCACCATCTTGTAGCCCTTGATCGCCGCCGCCATCGCCAGGGCGATGCCGGTGTTGCCGGAGGTAGCCTCGATCAGGGTGTCGCCGGGGTGGATCAGGCCGCGCTGCTCGGCGTGACTGATCATCGACAGCGCCGGACGATCCTTCACCGAGCCGGCCGGATTGTTGCCTTCCAGCTTGACCAGCAGGGTGTTGGACGTGTCACCCGGCAGGCGCTGCAGACGGACCAGCGGGGTGTTGCCGACGCAGTCGGCGATGGTGGGATACTGCAGGGTCATGGAACGCTCGCCACATGTGAAATCAGCCAGGGCGCACATGATAGCGACAAACGCCGCTTGCCGATAACACGCCCGGATCGAAGCATAGAACCGGGGGCTATAAGCACTGCCCACAAAGTTGCCGGCCGGCGGCAACCCGCTACACTGCCGGCATTTCCTGCTGCGGAGCCTGCGCGTGTTCCACTCCCTTGGCATTCATGCTCGACTGCTGCTGCTGGCGCTGCTGCCTGGCAGTCTGATCACCCTGCTGCTGGGCCTGTTCTTCGTCCTGCATCAGCTTGATGCCGTGCATGCCCAGCTGGATCAGCGCGGCCGCCTGCTGCTCGAACACCTGGCACCGCCGCTCGCCGGTCCGCTCGATGCCGGGCAGCTGTCAGACCTTGCCCAGCCGCTCGAGCGCATCCTGGCGCTGGAGGATGTCCGCGCGGTCCGCCTGCTCGATGCAGGCGGGCGACCGCTGCTGCAGGCCGGCGCGCGCCTCGACCATGCCATGCCGCCGCTCGACGCCGGGCGCATGACTGTTGAGGTGCGCGCGACCTCCAGCTGCTTCGTGCTGCCGATCCGTCGCCCGCATGATCCGCGGAGCGGTCCGCCACCGGCCGAGCAGCCGCTGCTGGGCTGGCTGGAGATCGAGCTGACCCACCAGGGTGCACTGCTCGACACCTACCGCAGCCTGCTGTTCGGCCTGCTGCTGGCATTGCTGTGCCTGCTGCTGGCCCTGCCGCTGGCCCTGCATCTGGCCAGCCGCATCCGCCAGCCGCTGCTGACCCTGGCCCAGGGCGTCGAGCAGCTGGGTCAGGGGCATCTGGAGACTCGTCTGAGTCACACTGGAAATCCGGAGAGCGATCAGCTGATCGACAGCCTCAACCGCCTGGCCAGCACCCTTGAGGCCGAGCGCGAGAAGTGGCAACAGAACGTCGACCAGACCACCGAAGAGCTGCGCGAGAGCATGGAAACCATCGAGATCCAGAACATCGAACTGGATCTGGCCCGCAAGGAGGCGCTGACCGGCAGCCGGGCCAAGTCGGAGTTTCTGGTCAACATGAGCCATGAACTGCGCACCCCGATCAACGGCATCATCGGCTTTGCCCGCCTGATGCAAAAGACCGCACTGGACGCCAGCCAGCAGGGACACCTGCAGACCATCGACAAGTCGGCGCAGAGTCTTCTGAAGATCATCGATGGGATCCTCGAGTTCTCCCGCATCGAGGCCGGCATGCTGACGCTTGAGACGGCGCCGTTCAATCTGGCCGAGCTGCTCCAGGATGCCCTCGAACTGCACGCCCCGGAGGCCCACGAAAGGCACCTGGAGCTGATCGGCATGGTCTACCGGGATGTGCCGCATACCCTGATCGGTGACGAGCTGCGCCTGCGCCAGGTGCTGCTGAACCTGATCGGCAATGCCATCAAGTTCACCGAGCAAGGCCATGTGGTGGTGCGCGCCATGCTCGAGGAGGACCTGGGCGAGCGGGTGCAGCTGCGCATCAGCGTGCGCGACACTGGCATCGGCGTGCCGCTCGAGGCGCAGCGCAACCTGTTCAACGCCTTCACCCAGGTGGACAGCTCGCGCAGCCGGCAGCGCGGCGGCAGCGGCCTGGGACTGGCGATCAGCAAGGGCTTCATCGAGGCCATGGGCGGGGCCATCGGCATCAACAGCGTGCCGGGTGAGGGGGCGGAGTTCTGGATCCTGCTGACCCTGCCGCGCGCCGAAGCCACTCCCCCGCCGCCGGTTATGTTCGGCGGACGCGCACTGCTGCTCTGCGAACCCCATCCGCTGGCCCGCCAGGCCCTGCAGCATGCGCTGGAAGACAGCGGTCTCAAGGCACAGCTGTGCGATACCCCCGAGACACTGGCCGCCCGCGTGGGCGAAATGCACCGAGCCCAGGGCACCGACTCCGCCGCCCCGCCACCCCTGGTGATCCTTGGCCTTGATGTGCAGCACGCCACGCCCGAAGCCCTCGAGGCACCGCTGCAAAGCCTGCTGCGCAGCGGAACACGGCCTCTGCTCCTCTGCCCGGTCACCGAGATGGGCCGTTACCGGCAGCACTTCAGCAACCCGGCGATCCTCTGGCTGAGCAAGCCGGTCTGCCCGCGCAAGCTGCAACAGGCCCTTGAGCAGGCACGCCAGGGCATGCTGCTAGCGCCTGCCGAGCGCCCGGCGCAGCCCAGCGGGCCGGCCGGTACCGCGCCATTGCTGCTGTGCGTCGACGACCATCCGATCAACCTGCGTCTGGTGACCACCCTGCTGCAAGGGCTGGGCGCACGGGTGCACACGGCCCGCAGCGGCCGGGAGGCGGTGCAGGCCGTGCAGGCGCAACCCTTTGATCTGGTACTCATGGACATCCAGATGCCGGGCATGGATGGCTGCGCCGCGACTGCGGCGATCCGGCGCTGGGAGCAGCAGCAGGGACGCCCTCATACCCCGATCATCGCCCTGACCGCCCACGCCCTGCCCGAGGAGCGCCGCCACCTGCTGCAGGCCGGGCTGGATGACTACCAGACCAAGCCGATCAGCGAAGCGCAGCTGATCGAGGTGGTACAGCGCTGGACCGGCACTTCTCTGCCGCTGCAGGTAACGCGCGGGGCTAGCCGTGCCCAGACGGATGATTCCGCCCCGCCGGCCAGCCGACCCGATGAGGCGGCCGCGACCTTTGCGGTGCTCGATGCGGAGGAAGGCCTGCGTCTGGCCGCCGGAAAGCCGGACCTGGCGGCCGAGCTGCTGGGCATGCTGCTCGCCACCCTGGAGAACGAACAGCAGAGGCTGCGTGCCGCACGCAGCACCGGGGATCGTGCCGCCCTGCTCGAACATGTCCATCGCCTGCATGGCGCCACCCGCTATTGCGGCGTGCCGCAGCTGCGCGCCTGCTGCCAGCGCTGCGAAACCCTGCTCAAGCAGGATGCCAGCGACCTGGACAGAGACCTGGACGCACTGGATGCGGCTATTCTGCGTCTGCGCCACGAGAGCGCCCGGACCTCTCACTGACCTTGGAAACGCCCATGCGCCTCGCCCTCTACAGCAGCAAACCGTACGACCGAGACAGCTTCAGCCGCGCCAACACCGCCCGGCTACCACCTGCACTGCCTGGACGTACGCCTGGATGCCGAGACCGCCCCGCTGGCCGCCGGTCACGAGGTGGTCTGCGCCTTCGTCAACGATGACCTGTCAGCCCGTGTGCTGGAGTGCCTGGCCGAAGGCGGCACCCGCCTGATCGCCCTGCGTTCGGCCGGCTACAACCATGTCGATCTGGACGCCGCGCAGCGCCTGGGCCTGCCGGTGGTGCGGGTACCGGCCTACTCGCCCCATGCGGTGGCCGAACATGCCGTGGCGCTGATCCTAGCACTGAACCGGCGCATCCACCGTGCCTTCAACCGCACCCGCGAAGGCGACTTCTCCCTGCACGGGCTGACCGGCTTCGACCTGTGCGGCAAGACCGTCGGGGTGGTGGGTGCCGGGCAGATCGGTGCGGTGTTCGTACGCATCATGCTGGGCTTTGGCTGCAAGGTGCTGGCGGTCGATCCACGGCGCGATGCCCGTCTGGAGGCGCTCGGCGCCGACTATGTGGCGCTCGAGACGCTGCTTGAACAAAGCGACATCCTCAGCCTGCATTGCCCGCTGACAGCAGCTACCCGCCACCTGATCGATCGCACAAGCCTGGCCCGCATGAAGCGCGGCGCCATGCTGATCAATACCGGACGCGGTGCGCTGGTCGACACCCCGGCGCTGATAAAGGCCCTGAAAAGCGGCCAGCTCGGTTATCTGGGGATTGATGTCTATGAAGAGGAGGCCGAGCTGTTCTTCGAGGACTGCTCTGACCAGCCGCTGCAGGACGATGTGCTGGCCCGTCTGCTGACCTTTCCTAACGTGATCGTCACCGCCCACCAGGCATTCCTCACCCACGAGGCGCTGACGGCCATCGCCGAGACCACCCTTGGCAACATTGCTGCCTGGCAGGCCGGCCAGCCCCGTAACCAGGTGGTGCGCTGAAGCCTGGCCAGGTCGCGTGGTAGCATCCACGCCCCGCCCGGAGGCCCCATGACTGAACACGATTTTCGCTATACCCTGCTCAACCCGCAGCACACCCTCACCGAATGCCGCGCCCTGGCACCGGGCCGCTATCAGGTCACCGGCAACGGCGGCTCGATCAAGGCCGGCGACAGCCTGCTGGTGACCCTCAAGGGCAGCCGCGAGCTGTCCATGCGCCTGAACGTCGAGAAGGTCCGCCATCTGATCAATCCGCCCGGCCAGTGGCTGGCGGTGGCCAGCGGCCCGGCGTTTCGCGAGCTGGAGATCCGCACCTGGCAGGTCAGCTGCAATGCCTGCGGCAAGACGCAGTCGTTCGAATTTGCCGTTGATGGCAGCCTGGGCGCGGCAGCCCAGCCGCAGGCGGCCGAGGCGCGACTGCAGGAGCTGGGCTGGCAGTCTGCTGCAGGCCATCATCGCTGCCCGGCGTGCCGACAGGAGGGCTGAGCATGCGACATCGTCTGATGCTGGCGCTCGCTGCCTTGTCTCTGGCGGGCTGCGCCAGCACCCCGCCGGCCATCGAGACCGGTCGCACCTACCGGGTGCTGTGGATCGATGCCACGCCGCTGGTCGAGCCCAGCCACCTGACCATCACCTTCGACCACGACGGGCGCGCCTACGGCACCGGCGGCTGCAATCACTGGTTCGCCGGTTACGGCGTGGAGGGCGAGATCCTGCGCTTCAGCCAGATCGGCAGTACCCGCCGCGCCTGCAGCCCGGCACTGATGGCTCAGGAAGCGCGCTTCTTTGCTGCACTGGACCACGTACATCGCTGGGATGTTTCACCGCTGGACGAGCTGCGCCTGTGGCCGGCCGAGGGTCGGCCGATGCGTCTGGTGATCGAGCGCGACTGAGCGCAAGGCCGGCCAAAACACCTGATCTCTGCATGCAGCCACTTTTTTCGGTAATACCCTTGACAGCACGGTGAATCTGCGTAGAATGCCGCCTCACAGACGCGGGGTGGAGCAGTCTGGTAGCTCGTCGGGCTCAT